>DATKYN010000249.1:0-7354 GCA_035528435.1 Burkholderiales bacterium | reverse complement strand
ACGCAACGCGGCGTCCACTCGGCGCAATCGCCGCGTTTGATGCGGCAGTAAAGATGGATCACGTGCAGCACGTTCAGCAATTGTCGCTTGTATTCATGGATGCGCTTGACCTGGATGTCAAACATTGCGTCAGGCTCGAATACCACGCCGCATTCGCGTTCAACGAGCGCGGCAAGCCGCTGCTTGTTATCCCTCTTCACCGCTGTCCAGCGTGCGCGGAATGCCGAATCGTCTGCGTGCGCGGCAAGATTCTGCAGCCGCATCAGATCGGTCTGCCAGCCATTGCCAATGGCTTCGGTAATGAGCGCGGCGAGGGAGGGGTTGCACGTTGTCAACCAGCGCCTGGGGGTTACCCCATTGGTCTTGTTGTTGAATTTCTCTGGCCACATCTCGAAAAAATCGCGGAATAAACCGCGTTTCAACAACTCAGAGTGCAATGCGGCGACACCGTTAACCGAGAAGCTACCGACAATGGCAAGGTAGGCCATGCGCACCATCGGCTCCCCGCCCTCCTCGATGATGGACATACGCCGCAGTCGCGCGGTATCGCCCGGCCATGCCTGCGCCACAGCGGCAAGGAACCGTGCGTTAATTTCGTAGATGATCTCGAGCAGCCGCGGCAACAATCTCCCGAACAACGAAACCGGCCAGCGTTCCAGCGCCTCGGGCAGCAGCGTATGGTTGGTATACGCCATGGTGCGCGCGGTAATCGACCACGCCTCATCCCACTCGAGGCCGTGTTCATCGACCAGCAGCCGCATCAGTTCGGCTACGGCGATTGCGGGGTGCGTGTCATTGAGCTGAAAACAGTGCTTGTCGGCGAACCGGGTGAAGTCGCTGTCATGTACCCGCTGCCATTGGCGCAGCGTGTCCTTGAGGCTGGCCGATGCGAGAAAATACTGCTGGCGCAAACGCAACTCGCGGCCATTCTCGCTGGCATCGTTGGGATACAGCACCATCGTGATGTTCTCCGCCGCATTTTTCGCGGCCACCGCCTCGGGGTAACTACCGGCGTTGAACTCGTCGAGGTTAAAACCCCCGGTGCCCTCTGATGACCACAGGCGCAAGGTGTTGACCGTGTTGTTGTGATACCCGGGAACCGGAATATCGTAGGGCATCGCGAGCACGTCATGCGTGTCGATCCAGCGCACCCGTCGCTGCCCGTCTGCACCGCGGTAGACCTCAGTGCGCCCTTCGAAGTGAATGCATTGCGCGAACTCGCGACGCTCCAGTTCCCAGGGATGACCAGAGCTCAGCCAGTGGTCAGGATCTTCGACCTGCCGCCCGTTCTCGATGCGCTGGCGGAACATGCCGTATTGGTAACGAATGCCATAGCCGATCACGGGCAGACCGAGACTCGCGCAGCTGTCGAGAAAACACGCCGCCAGTCGGCCGAGGCCGCCATTGCCAAGACCGGCGTCGTGCTCGGCTTCGACCACGTTTTCCAGTGACAGGCCAAGCCGCTCCAGCGCGGCGTGCGCCTGCTCGTCAGCATCGAGATTGACCAGCGCGTTACGCAACGAACGGCCGAGCAGATATTCAAGCGACAGGTAACAGGTGCGCCGGCTCTGTTGCTGTTCATAAGCGAGCCTGGTCGCGTTCAAGCGTTCATTGAGACGGTCACGCACCGTCAAGGCAAATGCGGGAAACAGGTAGTCGCCCGAGGTTTCGAAATGGTCGCGGCCGAGTGTGTGGCTGAAATAGCGCAGGAAATCCTGCGACAGGGCAGCCGAATCCAGACCGGACGTTGCCACCTGTTTCGGTTGCTGTGGCAGATGCGGGTTCGTGCTCATGCTTTCATGTTCTCGATGTCAGGTGCAAACAAAAGCGCCGCCAATGGCGGCAAGGTAAGTCGCAGGGACCACGGTTGGCCGTGCGCGGAGACATCCTCGGTCGACACTGCACCGAGGTTGCCCACCCCGCTGCCGCCGTATACCTGCGCATCGGTGTTAAGCAGTTCCAGGTAGCGCCCCGAAGCGGGCACACCTATACGATAATCGTAGCGTACCAGCGGCGTGAAGTTACATATCACGAGCAGGTGATCGCGCGGGTCGCTCGCCAACCTCAGGAACGCAACCACACTGTGTTCGTGATCAGAGCAGTCCACCCAGGAGAAGCCACTTCCATCGCAATCGCGCTGATGCAGCGCCGGGTGATGTGTATACGCCCCATTCAAATCGCGTACCAGCGCCTGGATACCCCGGTGTGCGGGTTGCTCCAGCAATTCCCAGTCAAGAGCACGGTCGACATCCCATTCGCGCTCCTGCCCGAACTCACAGCCCATAAACAACAATTTCTTGCCGGGGTACGCGTACATGAACGCATACAACAGGCGCAGATTTGCAAAACGTTGCCAGGCATCACCTGGCATCTTCCCAAGCAACGAGCCCTTGCCGTGCACGACTTCGTCGTGCGAGAGCGGCAATATGAAATTTTCCGAGAATGCGTAAAGCAACCCGAAGGTGAGGTTGTCCTGGTGGTAACGCCGGTGCACCGGATCCTGTTTCATGTAGCCGAGGGTGTCGTGCATCCAGCCCATGTTCCACTTGTAGCTGTAACCGAGACCGCCCACATAGGTGGGGCGAGAGACCATCGGCCAGGCGGTCGATTCCTCGGCCATGGTCACGGCGCCTCGCGCGTGAACGGCCTCATTCAACCGGCGCATGAACGCAATGGCCTCGAGGTTTTCGTTTCCGCCATGACGGTTGGGCAGCCACTCACCTTCCTCGCGCGAATAGTCGAGGTAGAGCATCGATGCGACCGCGTCGACCCGCAAGGCGTCAACGTGATACTCCTCGACCCACCACAGTGCACTGGCGATGAGGTAGTTGACCACCTCCGGGCGCGCGAAATCAAACACCAGCGTGCCCCAGTCGCGGTGCTCGCCAAGGCGCGAATCAGCGTACTCGTATAGGTGGGTGCCATCGAATCTGGCCAGACCGTGCGAATCGCGCGGAAAATGCGCCGGGACCCAGTCGACGATCACACCCAGACCGGCAGCATGGCAGGCGTCGACAAAAAACTTGAAGTCGTCCGGCGTACCGTATCGCCAGGTCGGTGCGAACAGGCCGATCGGCTGGTAGCCCCACGAGCCGTCGAACGGATGCTCCGTAATGGGCAGCAGTTCAATGTGCGTAAAGCCCATGTCGAAGGCGTAAGCAACAAGCTCTGACGCCAGTTCGCGATAGCTCAGGCGCGGCCCGGCTTGCCCGGCATCGCTTTGATCGGGTCGGTTTGGATCAGACCGGTTTCTATCAGACCGGTTTCTATCAGACCGGTGTCGCCACGAACCCGGATGCACTTCGTAAATCGACACCGGCCGGTCCAGTCCACAAGCCTGCGCGCGCTGCGCCATCCATGCCGTGTCGCTCCAGCTGTGCTTGCTCTCATGGACAATCGACGCATTGCCAGGCGGCGGCTCCATCCGGCGCGCCAGCGGATCGGATTTGAGCGGCAGCAGCTTCCCGTCCGGACCAAGCAGTTCGAACTTGTATAGCTCTCCAGCGCAAACGCCGGGGAGAAACAGATCCCACACCCCATTGGCTGGGTGCAGGCGCATCGGGTGCCGGCGGCCGTCCCACTGATTGAATGGCCCGACCACGCTTACGCGCCGCGCCGCCGGTGCCCAGACCGCGAACTGGACTCCGGACACGCCATCGAACTGCGCCGGGCGTGCTCCCAGCAGATCGTACAAATACTCGTGCCGGCCCTCACCGATGAGGTGCCGATCCAGTTCACCAAGCACCGCTCCAAAGCGATACGGATCGTCTATGTCGCTCCCCCTGCCGTTCGCAACGACCCTCAAGCGATAGGGCCTGACCGGCAATGGAAGCCGCAATTCGAACAACCCGTGCGCCGCCATAGGCTGCGCAATGCCCAGGGAATCGCCATCCGGGGTAATCACCTCAACGCGTTCGGCCTGCGGTTGAAAACACCGTACCACCCAGTTCTTGCGGGCGGCATGGGGCCCGAGAACCGCAAACGGATCGCTGTGCTCGCCGCGCGCCAGTGCGGCGCATTGCTCGTCGAGCTTCACGTCCGTGTGCTCAGTCGATAAGGAATACTGACAATCATCGCTATGCTGCCTGGTAGAGCGATTTCAGACAGGCTTCAGCCGACGTGCGCCAACGAAAGCGGGCTCGCGACGCCGCCTTGCACATGGTTTGCCAGCGCTGCGGATGCCTTGCCCGCAGTGCCAGTGCATCGTCTAATGCAGCCACCATATGGTCGGTTTGCTGCACCAGCGAGTTGCCTGTGAAGCCAAAGCCGTTGACTCCGGGTTTGACCGTATCCCTGAGGCCACCGACCTGATGAACCAGGCACGGCTGACCGGCCCGCATGGCCAGCATCTGGCTGATGCCACATGGCTCGAAGGAACTCGGCATCAGAAACAGATCACCCGCGCCATACAAAGCCTGCGACAGTGCATCAGAATAGCCACACAGGAACAGCAGATTACTGCGGCGAGCCGATGTCGCCGCCAGAAACTGTTCTAGGTCCCGATCACCGCTTCCCAGCATCACCAGCAGCCCGTCGTCACCCACGGTATCGAGCACTGCGTCGAGCCCGGTGCGGCCATCACTCGCCACTTCCGCCAACAAGCGCACTTTCTGCGACGTGATACGCCCGACACTGGTGAGCAGTAATCCCGGCCGTTGACTGGACAATTCACCAAGGCGCGCATGGGCGACAAAGTTCGCACCACTCACCTGCGCCTTTGCACCAGCCCAGCGCAGGTTCTCGGTGCGCATCAGATCGAGCAACTCCCGCCATCCCGGTGCTTTCGGCAAAGTCTGCGGGTATTCACAGCCGTTCAGAAAACCATGCAGCCGCCCTTCGGTTTGCGCCGCGGCCAGGTCCGTTTCGAGACCTTCGCCGCCATAATAACCAGCACTCGAAACCGCACTTGGCAACAAAATCTCTTTGCAATACGAGGGCGACACCGTGTGCACAGCATCGGCCAAACGGATGCCCACCGCCATCAGATTGACACAGTCCGGCCAGCGCCGATCCGCGACAAGTGCCGTTTGGTAACGCAGTGCCGGGAACCAGGATTCGAGCGCGGACGGATCGCCCTTCAGCGGACGAACGCCCTGCAGAGCCAGATTGTGCAAGGTATAGACACAACGGATTTTGCGCAGTTTCCGGAACGCCGGATCGTAACGGCGCAGCAGCAGCAATGTCGCCGCGTGCCAGTCGTGCAAATGCAACACATCAACGTCACCCAGACAGCCCTGCGTTACAGCCCGGCCGACTGCGGCGGAGAACAACGCAAACTTCGACGCGTCGGTGGCGAACGGCCGATCCGCGGGATCGTCGCAGTAAATGACGCCACGCCCGCAAGGGCTGAACGCGGCGTGATCGAGCACAAGGTGTCGTACCTTTGGCACGGGGTTCTTTGCGCCTACCTCGAACAAATCCACGCTCGTGTGCGCACCACGGAAGGTGACGTCGAGTTTCGTCATACGGCGCGGTTCGGCCAAGTCCTCCAGCCGGCCATAGGCGGGACTGATCACCGTCACCGAACACCCGAGTTCGGCCAGGGCCGCAGGCAACTCCCGGATCACATCACCAATACCGCCGACCTTGCCGCCGGGCAATGCGTCGTTCTCGGCGGCGACCATCAATACATGCATCGAGGTTTAGCGAACGAAGTGGAGCATCTGACCGAGCATTTCAGGCGTGACCAGAACGATCCCGGCAGGCGTTACGCGAAAACCACGCGCGCGATCCGCATCGTGATCCCGCCCGATCACCGTGCCCCCGGGGATGTCGCAACCGCGATCCAGAATCGCGCGGTGAATATCGCAGCCCGGTCCCACTTTCACGTCGGGAAGCACCACGCTGTCGCTGAGGCGGGAACGCGCTTCGAGCCGCACATTGGAGAACAGTAGCGAGTGACGCACACTGGCCCCTGAAATCACACAGCCGCCGGAAACCATCGAGTCGATGGCCTGTCCGCGACGGCCATCGTCGTCGTCGAAGATGAATTTCGCCGGCGGCGACTGCGCCTGATCAGTGAGGATAGGCCATTCGTGGTCATAAAGATTGAGCTCCGGAACGACATCAACGAGCTCCATATTGGCGCTCCAGTAGGAGTCGAGCGTGCCGACATCGCGCCAGTACGCACGGCCGCCTTCGGCATCACGAAACCGGTACGACTGGACCCGATAGCGCGGCACGCAATAGGGAATGATGTCTCCGCCGAAATCGTGTTTCGACTGCGGGTCATCAGCGTCGGCAATCAGCCGTTCATAGAGAAAATTCGTATTGAAAATGTAGATACCCATCGAAGCCAGGCAGATATCGGATTCTCCGGGAACGGGCGTCGGGTTCTCCGGCTTCTCTTCGAAATCGCGGATACGACCGTCGGCATCGATCACCGCAACGCCGTAGGCCTTGGCCGCCTCTGCCACCGGCACCTCAATGCAACCGACGGTCACATCGGCCTCCTGCTTGACGTGTTCGGCCAGCATCAGGCCGTAATCCATCTTGTATACGTGGTCACCACCGAGCACGACCACGTAGTCCGGCTGGTGGGTCCGGATAATGTCGAGATTTTGATAAATGGCATCTGCCGTACCTCGATACCATTCCGAGTCGACACGCTGCGAGGCCGGCAATATTTCAAGGAACTCGCCAAGCTCGTTGCGAAGATTGCTCCACCCCCGCACCAGATGTCTGATCAGGGAGTGGGCCTTGTACTGCGTTAACACACCGATACGCCGGATCCCGGAATTCACGCAGTTCGACAGCGCAAAGTCGATAATGCGGAACTTGCCGCCGAACGCTACCGCCGGCTTGGCGCGCCAGGCCGTCAGTTCATGCAAGCGCGAACCGCGACCGCCAGCAAGCACCAATGCCAGCGACTGACGCGTTAGCCGACTGACGAAGCGGGTATCTTCTGTGGCAGTGGAATCGCTCAACGTTGTATAGCTCTCTTTGGACAAACAAAACGGTAGCGTCGACCGGATTGCGACGCCAACCGAATATAACGGCAATCGAGCACACAACGTGTCGCGTTTGGGATCGACGCAGCCGTACCGAAGCAAGAGCCTTGCGGGTGGCAGCAGATCTGAGTTTCCCTCCCGGTGCCCTTGCGTTGACCCCTGTAAACCCGCCGTGGTTTAATGCGCGCCTCCCCGGGTGGTTAGCTCAGTGGTAGAGCACTGCCTTCACACGGCAGGGGTCACTGGTTCAATCCCAGTATCGCCCACCAATCAAATCAAGCAGTTGGAAACCACGACACCCACTGTTCCGGTTACCGACTGATTATTTGTCACAACGTTGTCACACTCGTTCGCGAACGAGGTATGTGGCAATGGCATCCTTCCGTAAACGCGGCGCGTATCAA
>DATKYN010000248.1:0-21229 GCA_035528435.1 Burkholderiales bacterium | reverse complement strand
GGTGATCATGGCGGTTCGTGTCAAAAGAATGCAGATAGGGCATTCTTGCACAAGCTGCGCTGGCGCGCGCCAGCGTTCCTGTGACAGGTGGCTACGGGTTGGTCGTCTAGCGCACTGTTGTCTGTTCTGATTATTTTGATGGCTATTCTGATATGTCTACTGTGGTGAGCGTAATGCATGCTGATATAAGGGCGCTGGACGTAGACGCCATCGTCAACGCGGCGAACAGGTCTTTGCTGGGTGGTGGCGGCGTGGACGGGGCGATACACCGGGCGGCAGGGCCACAATTGCTCGAGGCGTGCCGGGGGCTGGGTGGGTGTGCTGTTGGCGATGCAAAGCTGACGCCGGGATACGGCCTGAAAGCGAAGTTCGTGGTGCATACGGTGGGACCGGTGTGGCGCGGCGGCGCCAGCGGTGAACCCGGGCTGTTGGCGTCGTGTTACCGGCGCAGCCTCGAGGTGGCGGCAGAGTGTGAGGCCGAGAGCCTCGCATTTCCCTGCATCAGTACCGGCGTTTATGGCTATCCGGTTGAGCTTGCCGCCGAGGTGGCAGTGCGAACCGTTATCTCGGCAGCGCAACAGCAGGTTTGCGTCCGTGAAGTGGTGTTCTGCTGTTTCTCAGCCACCGATGCCGAAGTTTACAGACAACTGATGGCGAGCTGAAACCGGGATGCCTTGGAAGTGCCAGCGGCTGACTTGATCGAGCGCAACTGCGATCGGCCCAGGCGGTGTAGCCTCGAAATGGTTGAATGCAAACGGGATCCGCATGAGGAAAATCCTGATTACCGGTGCGACCGGCCAAATTGGCACCGAGTTGACGAAAGCGCTGCGCGCCAGATACGGCGCGGGAAATGTCATCGCCGGTGGTCATCGCCGGGAGCCGCCGAAAACCGTGCGCGACGCAGGGCCGTTCGTGGCGATCGACGTCACCCATCGGCAGGCACTGGAGAAAATTGTCGCGGAGAATCACGTCGATACCATTTTTCATCTTGCGTCGTTGTTGTCGGCGGATGCGGAAAAGAAGCCGGGGCTGGCGTGGGAGGTGAACATGGGCGGTTTGCTGAACGTGCTCGAAATTGCGCGCATGCACGGGTGTGCGGTGTTCTTTCCCAGTTCGATTGGCGCGTTCGGACCGCTGACACCACCGGAGAATACGCCGCAGGACACGATTCAGCATCCGAATACCATGTATGGCATCACCAAAGTCAGTGGCGAATTACTGTGCGATTACTATCATCAGCGCTTTGGTGTCGATACGCGCGGGGTGCGTTACCCGGGTCTGATCTCGCATGAAACCCCTCCAACCGGCGGCACTACCGACTATGCCGTGCATATTTTCCATGCGGCGATCAAGGACCGGCGCTATGACTGTTTTCTGAAAGAAGGCACGCGGCTGGATATGATGTACATGCCGGACGCGATCAAGGGGGCGATTGACCTGATGGAAGCGGATAGTCGACGGCTGATACACCGCAATGGTTACAACATCACTGCAATGAGTTTCAGCCCGGAAGATCTGGCCGCAGCCATCCGAAAACGGATTCCGGACTTCGTTATGAACTATGACATCGACCCGGTCAGGCAGGCCATTGCGGAGTCGTGGCCAAGACACATGGACGACAGCGTTGCGCGTCGGGAGTGGGATTGGCAGCCGGAATATGATCTCGATGCCATGGTTGATGACATGCTCGAACACCTCGTCAAAAAGACTGAGATGACATGACGCTGCAAAAACTAAAAGGCTTTTTTGAAGACCATGTTGCCGGGCTCCACGCAAAGGGTATCGCCAAAGGCAATGAAAAGATCATTGTTGGCTTGAAAACGGCACAAGGCGGATTTTGCGAGCGCTATTTGCTCGAGGGCTGCAGTGACCGCGCGTTTCTTCGCATGAACTCGAATTCCTATCTCGGATTGAGTCTGCATCCTCGATTGATTGAAGCGGAAGCTCGGGCAGCGCAATTGTATGGCACCGGACCCGGGGCGGTGCGTTTTATCAGCGGAACCTACGCCCAACACATCGTATTGGAACGTAAGTTGGCCGAATTTCACGGTCGTGAGTCTGCGATGGTGATGAGCGCCGCCTACGCCACGGTAGTCGGTGTGTTGCCGCAACTGATTACACGCGAGACGCTGGTTGTAAGTGACGCACTGAATCATAACTGCATCATCAATGCGATACGCCTGTCGCATCCGGCCGACAAGATCGTCTATCCACACCTGGGTATGAAGGAGCTGGATGAGGCTCTCGCTTGCGCCATCGGTAAGGTCGCGCGGGTCGTCGTCGTAACCGACGGCGTATTCAGCATGCGCGGTGACTATGCGCCGCTCGACGAAATCGTTGCAATTTGTGATCGTCACGAGGCGGACTTCGCTGAAGGCATCATCACGATTGTCGATGACTCGCATGGCGTCGGCGCATTCGGTGCCAGCGGACGCGGTACTGAAGAACAGACCGGTGGGCGCGCCGACATCCTCATCGGCACGCTTGGCAAGGCGTTCGGGGTCAATGGTGGCTACGTTGTTGCCGACGCAGCGACAGTTGGGTACCTGAGAGAAACCTCACCTACCTATATCTATTCGAATCCGATCACGCCGGCAGAAGCCGCAGCTGCAGCAGAATCGATCCGTATCCTTGAAGGCGCGGAAGGCAGGCAGCGCCTGAAAAACCTGGCGCAGCGAAGCGAACAACTGCGAACAGGTCTGACAGATTTAGGCTACGAAACTATCCCCGGAGATCATCCGATCGTGCCGATCATGATCCGCGATACCGACAAGACCTCGGCGCTGGTAGCGCATCTTTTCGAGAACAACATATTGGTGACCGGTTTGAACTATCCGGTGGTGCCGAAAGGGGATGAAGAAATCCGTTTGCAGGTTTCTGCGAGCCACACTGAGGCCGATATCGATTATCTGCTTGATGCCTTGCGTGGTTTCCGTTGAGCCGTAAAAGTCGCAATCGACAGGTACGATATGCCTTTTCAGTGGAGGAATTCGCCATTGGCTAGGCGGCGGTAATGCGGGCAGGGAAGAATTTTTACCATACGCCAACGTCCCCACTGCGGCGGTTAGTATTGCAACTGTTTTAACGATCCGGGGTGGTATTTTTATGCTGTTGGAAAAGGGCACACGAACAGGCCTGTTTTTTGGTGCGACTTCGGGTGTGATCACAACACTTGGTCTGATGGTTGGGTTGCAGTCGGGAACGCGCTCGCTTGCGGCCGTCTTTGGCGGAGTATTCGTCATCGCGATTTCCGATTCCATGTCGGATGCATTGGGCATTCATCTGGCGCAGGAGTCCGACCCCGAGTCGACACGAGGGCAAATATGGGCTGCGACACTGTGGACGTTTGCGTCGAAATTTGTCGTGGCGATCTCTTTTCTGCTTCCGTTGATATGGCTGCCGCTGGATCAGGCGGTCATGATTTCGGTTGTTTGGGGGGTGCTCATCGTTACCGTGATGAGTTACCTCGCCGCGCGTTTGCAGCAGGCACCGGCATGGCGCGCAGTGGGTGAACACGTTGCGATTGCATTGCTGGTGGTTGCACTGTCCCATTACGTTGGCGTGTGGGTGCATTCTGCTTTTGCCTGAGATCAGGTCCCGTGATGCATGCCTTGCGTTTGCCGGATAATCCAGCTTTTCAAACCGTTATCAAGGAACGAATATGCAGCTGAATCTGAGCGCCCTCGGGTTTGCCGCGATCATCACCACAATATTGTTACCGCTGCAACCGGTTGCTGCCGAGACGGATGCGCAAGAACAGGAGCGAAACAAAGGCGAAGCCGTGGATCGCGTTGTGGCGAGTCACGACAACACGCTAATTCTGAAAGGTGGAGAGTTGATGATCCGGCAGCAGGCGGTGCGCGTGGCGCACAAACTGCTGGTGCGCTGGGGCCGCGAGCAGAACCTCGGCGAACGATGGTGGCAGGATCGGCCGGAGTGGCAGGCGGCAAAGGCGGAGATGCTGACTGCCGGCGACGCAGTTCTGAAACAGCAGTTCACCGAAGATGTGTGGCTGACTCAACTCTGGACCAGGTACACGAGGGAAAACTTTAACGGCGAACAGGCGTCTGTCATTGCGGACCATTTCGAGACCGAGGGCGGCATCAAGCAACGGCGCCTGATGGACTGGTACCTGGGCGAAACCACGTTGTTCTATTACACCTTCACCGACCGCTTCGATTACGAGACGGAGGAGACGCAGCAACAACTGAAGTCGCTGCAGAAAGCGGCATTGAGCCGCATACCGCGCGAGGATGTGCACTTCTCCAAGCGCAATCCCGAGGCCTACGCGTTCATCGCCTGCAGCCCCGACAGTGAGTATTGCCCGGGACTGCAGTATTGGAAGATGTTGACGATCCCGCTGATGGGGGCGGTGTTCCGTCACATGGAGGAGGTGACGCGCGAGATCGAAGCGGCGATGATTCGTTCGCTGCCGTTGGTGCAACGCCACCTCGATGCGTTCCGAGCCAACACCCGGTCGTGACCGTCGCGGCGTTTATATGTAACCGGGGAGAAGATGCGCATCATTCAGTGCACCAGGGAGGAGCATGCCGCCGCCATTCTGTATCTGCTCAATGACGCTATCGTGAATTCGACCGCGCTGTACGACTACAAGCCGCGCTCGGCAGAGAGCATGGGGGTATGGTTCGATGACAAGGTGGCCGGTAGTTTTCCGGTTCTCGGTGCGCAGAGCGCAACCGGTGAACTGCTGGGTTTTGCCACTTATGGCGGGTTCCGGCCGCATTCGGCATACAGGTACACGATCGAGCATTCGGTTTACGTGCATCCCGATCATCGCCGGACCGGCCTTGCGGCGACGCTCATGCAGGCATTGATCAGCGAGGCGCGGCGGCAGGAATATCACGTAATGGTGGGCGGAATCGATGGCCGTAACGCGGCCAGTATCGGCTTGCACGAAAAGCTCGGTTTCACGCGCGCCGGCACGCTTCATCACGCCGGTTTCAAGTTCGGACGCTGGCTCGATCTTGTCTTTTTCCAGTTGATCCTGGATACACCGCAGACGCCGGTCGAATCGTCACGCGCATAGGATGTGCCGCCCGCGGCGTTCTTGACGCAACGGGCGTATGCGGCGAAAGTAGGCGCTGTGCCAGCCATACAAACGATCCCGACGACAATGAAAACCAGACTGGCCGTTGTTGCCGACGTTGCCGCTATTGCCGACCTGCATGCAGAGAGCTGGCGTGTTGCCTATCGCGGCATGCTGCGGGACGATTACCTCGATCGGGAAATCTTTTCCGAGCGCCTGGCGCTGTGGGAGCAACGCTTCCAGGCTTGTGCGCCCAATCAGTATGTTGCCGTCACCGAAATCGACGGCAAGGTCGTCGGATTCGCGTGTGCCTACGGTGACGAAGATGCCCGATGGGGGAGTTTTCTGGACAATCTTCACGTTTCACCTGAATTTAAACGGCGCGGTATCGGCAAGGCGTTGATGCAGCAGGTGGGCGCCTGGAGTGCTAAGGAGCACCCGGCATGCGGAATGTATCTGTGGGTGCTTGAATCGAATTCGCCCGCCATGCAGTTCTACGAAAAGCTGGGTGGCGTCCGGTCAGGCAAGGGCAAGTGGAACCCTCCGGACGGCGGCTCATATACGAAGTTTCGCTACGCCTGGAAATCGCTGGCGCCACTGCTTTCGAATCGCCCACTCTGAGCCGGTTCGGTTCGCGCGCAGCGCAAAAAGGCTAACCCGCACGCGACCCAGGTCAGGTCCCCAGTCCTTTCTGCTGCTGAATGGTCTAGCCGGGTTCGGCTCCAACGCCGTTGCTGCGCTGCAAGATGCTAGAATTGCGCGCATTTCCATCCTGTGCCAGCCATGTTTACTGCAAACGATACCATCAAGAATCTTGACCCTGATTTGTGGCGAGCGATCGAATCCGAGCGTTCGCGTCAGGAAGAGCACATCGAACTGATTGCTTCCGAAAACTATACCAGTCCGCGGGTCCTCGAAGCTCAGGGCTCGGTGCTTACCAACAAGTACGCGGAGGGCTATCCTGGCAAGCGTTATTACGGAGGCTGCGAGTTCGTCGATATTGCTGAAAGCCTGGCGATAGAGCGTGCCAAAAAGCTGTTTGGCGCGGACGTTGCCAACGTGCAACCGCACTCCGGAAGTCAGGCCAATGGCGGCGTGTATCTGGCGGCGCTTCAACCCGGCGACACCCTTCTTGGCATGTCGCTGGCGCATGGCGGTCACCTTACTCACGGCTCACCGGTAAATTTCAGCGGCAAGCTGTTCAATGCCGTCAGCTATGGCCTCGACAAGAACGAAGAGATTGATTATGAGGAAGTCGAGCGGCTTGCCACGGAACACCGCCCCAAGATGATTGTGGCCGGGGCATCTGCCTACTCGCTTGCCATCGACTGGAAGCGTTTTGGCGATATCGCCAGCAGCGTTGGCGCCTACCTGATGGCTGACATGGCGCACTATGCCGGATTGGTGGCGACCGGCCTTTACCCGAGTCCGATCGGCGTTGCCGATTTTGTCACCAGTACCACACACAAGACACTGCGCGGGCCGCGGGGCGGGATCATTCTTGGCAAGGCCGAGTTCGAGAAGCCGATCAACTCGGCCATTTTTCCCGGAAGCCAGGGTGGGCCACTGATGCACGTCATTGCCGCCAAGGCTGTGGCATTCAAGGAAGCGATGCGACCCGACTTCAAGGACTATCAGCAACAGGTGCTTGTCAATGCCAGGGTTATGGCGGAGTCGCTGCAGCAGCGCGGCCTGCGCATCGTATCCGGGCGTACCGAGTGCCATATGTTTCTGGTCGATCTGACATCGAAACGCATTACCGGCAAAGCGGCCGAGGCAGCACTCGAAAGTGCTCACATCACGGTGAACAAGAACGCGATCCCGAATGACCCGGAAAAGCCGTTTGTCACCAGCGGCATACGCATTGGCTCACCGGCCATGACGACGCGGGGTTTCGGGGCGGAAGAGGCGCAGCAGCTCGGTGGTCTGATAGCGGATGTGCTTGATGCACCCCAGGATGAGGCGAATCTGAAGCGGGTAAGAGGGGCCGTGACGGATCTGTGCCGCAAATTCCCGGTTTACGGCTAGTCGGTTCCCCGGACTCGCTGGTGCCGGAATTTCCGTTGCAGGTGGGTCCGAGCCCGGTCCTTGCAAACAAATGGTTGTATTGCGATGTCACCAGGAAATGCCCCCACCGGATCACTGGCCGTCAGGCTAACCATGAGGCGCAGGGCGTAGCAAGGAGTAACCCGTTGTGAAATGCCCTTTCTGTAACTGTCCCGATACGCAGGTTGTCGACTCGAGAGTGTCCGAGGAGGGGGACAGTATTCGCCGACGGCGGCGTTGTCTCGAGTGTGAAAAACGATTTACCACGTATGAGACGGTTGAGTTGCGGATGCCGCAAATGGTCAAATCGAACGGTAACCGGGAGGAGTTCAAGGAAGAAAAGCTGCGCACCGGTTTTCTGCGAGCGTTACACCGCCGCCCCGTTCCCGCCAATCTCGTGGAAGATGCGATCGGGCGCATCAAGCAGAAACTATTGTCACTCGGCGAGCGTGAGGTGCCGTCGCGCCGCGTCGGGGAACTGGTAATGAAAGAGTTATACAAACTCGACAAGGTGGCCTATATCCGGTTTGCGTCGGTGTATAAGGACTTTCAGGACGTCGATGACTTCCGGGATGCGATCAAGGAAGTCCAGAAACCGGCGCCGCGCCGCAGGAAGTGATGAACGACGATCATCTGCTGATGGCCAAAGCGTTGCGCCTGGCCGAAAAAGGCATGTATACAACCACTCCCAACCCGAGGGTCGGGTGCGTGATCGCGCGTGACGGGCGTGTGATATCCGAGGGCTGGCACGAGAGGGCAGGAGGTGCGCATGCGGAAGTGTTCGCCCTTGAGCGTGCGGGTGTCGCTGCTAAGGATGCCACCGTCTATGTCACTCTCGAACCATGCAGTCATGAGGGTCGCACGCCACCATGCGTCGATGCGCTGATTCGCGCTGGGGTAGCCCGGGTGGTCACCGCCATGCGGGACCCGAATCCGGTGGTGAGCGGAGCCGGCATGCAGCGCTTGCGCGATGCAGGAGTCACGGTCGATTGCGGCGTACTCGAGTCGCAGGCGCGGGAACTCAATATTGGATACATATCGCGGATGACTGCCGGCCGGCCCTGGATGCGAGTCAAAATTGCTTCCGGCCTGGATGGCAAGACCGCACTGGAGAATGGTGCCAGTCAGTGGATTACCAGTGCCCACGCGCGTCGTGACGCGCATCGCTGGCGGGCGCGGTCGTGCGCCGTGATGACGGGTATTGGCACGCTGACCGATGATGACCCGCGTCTGACGGTACGCGAGGTGGAAACGCCGCGGCAACCGCTGCGAGTGGTCGTCGATAGCCGGCTCCGCATAGCGCCGGGCTCGAAGATCTTCTCCGGCGGCGGGGTTCTCGTTGCAACTGCGAGTGATGACGAGGCGAAGATTACGCAGATCTCCGGACTGGGCGCCGAAGTTCTGGTGCTGCCTGATCAATACGGTAAGGTTGATCTTCGACGACTGGTTGCAGAACTGGCTGCGCGAGGGCTCAATGAAGTACTGGTGGAAGCAGGGATAAACCTGCATAGTGCCCTGTTGCGCGCTGGTGCCGTCGACGAGTTACTTCTGTACTTTGCGCCCAAGTTGCTTGGCGATCGAGGCCGGGGCATGTTTGACTTGGGTGCGCTGAGCGATATGGACGCCGTCCCGGAACTCGCCGTTACGGAAATGCGCCAGATCGGGCCGGATCTGCGAATGCTTGCGCGCTTGAAGAATACAACATGTTTACCGGAATAATAGAAGCGGTGGGAGCAGTGACATCTGTTTCGCTCTCGGGCGAGACGGCCGCGGTACGTATCGAAAGTGCCGGACTCGATCTGTCCGATGTCGCCATCGGTGACAGCATTGCGGTAGACGGCGTCTGCCTGACTGTGAAAAGCCTGGATGTGCGGTTGATTGACTTCGATGTGTCGGCGGAAACCCTCAATGTCACCACCGGTTTTCACAAGGGTGATCGGGTGAATCTGGAAAAGTCCCTTAGGCTGGATGCGCGCATTGGCGGTCACCTTGTCAGCGGGCACGTCGACGCTATTGGAGAGGTCGCGGACGTAATTGAGTATGACGGTAACCGCCTCTTGAGCTTGCGCTTTCCTGAAACCCTGGCGCGCTTTCTGGCAAAGAAAGGGTCGGTAACAGTTAACGGGGTGAGCCTCACAGTGAACAGCGTAGATGATGAGGTTTGCTCGCTTAATCTCATCCCGCACACGCTCGCAGCGACCAATCTCGGCGATCTTCAAAAAGGCAGCCGCGTAAATCTGGAGGTTGATCTGGTGGCGCGTTATGTCGAACGCATGTTCGCGGAAACAAGGACTGGTTCATGAGCACCGGTATTAGCACGGTACCCGAGATTATCTCTGATCTTCGCGAGGGCCGGATGGTGATTCTGGTTGACGAGGAAGACCGGGAAAACGAAGGCGATCTGGTTCTGGCAGCAGAATTTGCAACGCCTGAGAATATTAATTTCATGGCCAGATATGGCCGTGGTCTGATTTGCCTGACGCTGACCGCGGCGCGTTGCCAGCAACTTCACCTAGGGCCAATGGTCGGCGCTAACCGGTCACGCCTCGGGACAAATTTCACGGTTTCCATCGAGGCGGCGGAAGGCGTGACCACCGGTATCTCGGCGACTGATCGTGCCACAACCATTCGCGCTGCGGTGGGCGAGAATGCCCGGCCTGCCGACATCGTTCAACCCGGGCACATTTTCCCGTTAATGGCGGAGGAAGGCGGTGTGCTGGTGCGTGCCGGGCATACGGAGGCGGGATGCGATCTGGCAGCGATGGCGGGCGTCGAACCCGCTACCGTGATCTGCGAGATTCTAAGAGACGATGGCGAAATGGCGAGGTTGCCGGATCTGATCAAATTTGGCGAGAAGCACGATCTCAAAATCGGCACTATCGCGGACTTGATACAGCATCGCAGTCGAACGGAAACACTGGTCGAGCGGGCTATGCAACGCCCGATCGAAACGGCTTTTGGTGAATTCGAGCTGATTGCATATCGAGAGAAGATCTCCCGCAACACCCATCTGGCCCTGATAAAAGGCGTGTTGCAACCGGGTGAAGAGACGCTAGTGCGCGTCCATGAACCACTGTCAGTTGCGGATATGATCGATGCCGGTAGCGGCATGCATTCATGGCATCTGAACGATGCCATGAAGACCATCAGCGATGCCGGCAGTGGTGTCCTGGTGCTGCTTCATCGCACCGAGGATGGCGAACAACTGCTTTCCCAACTCGATGACACGCCGCGGACCGCGCCAAAACTTGATTTGCGCAATTATGGCATCGGGGCGCAGATCCTTCGCGACATCGGGGTGAAGCGGATGCGCTTGCTGGCGGCGCCGCGCCGTATGCCCAGCATGGCGGGATTCGATCTGGAGATCACCGGGTACGTGCAGCCTGGTTAGCCATCCGGGCGGGTATTCGACGATCCGTTTTTTATCGTCGCGAATTGCAACGGGCGGGACCGGCATCGCAGCTGCATGGCGACTGGATATGTTCCGTTGCGATCACTGATTGCAGGTTTGTCTTTCCGCAGTTTCCGTCGTGAAGTCCGGCGCCGGGCGTAACTGGCGGCGCTTTTTTTATCAGACTGCTGGCGTGACATGCCGGGAGCCAGGACAATACGGCTATTTCGGGAATGCAGATAACGGGTCGCCACAGTGGCGGCACATCGTTCAAGGGGCAAGGCTATGGCGGGTTTCGAGGGGGCACAAGCATTTCCGATCGATATTGACGGGAAGGCGCTGAACGTTGGAATCGTTGTGGGTCAGTTCAACCAGGAAATCGGCGAAGCGATGCTCGACGCTTGCTACAAGGAGTTGCTGCGCCTGGGCGTTGCTGCGGAGAACATCGCGATTGCCAGCGTGCCGGGAGCGCTCGAAGTGCCGATCACATTGCAGCGCTTTGCCGGCAGCGGACGTTTTAATGCACTCATCGCACTCGGTGCGGTGATTCGTGGTGATACCTATCATTTTGAAATCGTTTCGAACGAGTCAGCTGCCGGCATCACAGCGGTGCAACTTGACACCGGCGTGCCGATCGCGAATGGCATTCTCACTTGCGATACTGAGCAACAGGTCGCGGAGCGCATCGAACAGAAGGCAACCGACTGCGCGCAGGTTGCCGTACAAATGGCGAGACTCATGGATGCGATTGATGAAGGGTAGTCGCAGACAATCGCGTGAGCTCGCTTTGCAGGGGCTCTACCAGTGGTTACTCAACGAGTCAGACGCCGAGAGCGTCCTGGCGCAATTGGCTGACGCTGAAGGCTATGCCAGGACGGATCAACCCTACCTGGAGCAATTGATCCGGAATGTCGTCGCTGATATTGGTGTATTGCGCGAAAAAATCGATCCGGTCCTCGACCGCCCGATAGGACAACTCTCACCCATCGAACACGCTTTGTTACTGATGGCGGCCAGCGAGATGCGTGTGCAACCGGATACGCCTTACCGGGTAATCATTAATGAGGCGGTTGAGCTTGCCAAGTCATATGGCGGCACGGACGGTCACAAATATGTTAACGGGGTGCTTGATAAACTGGCCGTCGAACTTCGGCCACTGGAGGCGCAGCCGAGAGCAAAGAGGGGTGCCCGCTGAACGCATAACCGGCCGTCTCTCTCACATGGATGTGATTGGAGTGTTTGTCGCCGTACTTTTCCGACGTGTGCTTCACGGCGTCCCAGGAGTGTTTTTCTCAGCAGTCCGGATATGAATTTCGAAATTTTTTGCCAGAGACTGATAGCTTGTTGCAGGCACGACAGTCGATTACAAACGGGAGGGGAGCATGGCGGAAGCAGGATCGATAAGGAAACTCACGGTTTTTGATTTGCAGGAGAAGGTCGATCGCGGGGAAAAGGTGTTCCAGGTCACGGCGGTGGATTTCCCGACTGCACAACTGGTGGATCGCGCCGGCATCGACTGCATCCTCATTGGTGATTCTCTTGGCATGACCGCACTGGGTTACGAAAGCACGGTGCCGGTTACCATGGACGAGATGATTCATCATGCCAGGGCGATTTCTCGTGCTGCGAAGAGAGCGTTGCTGGTGGGAGATTTGCCCCTGGGTGCTTATCACGCGTCGAAAGAGGACGCGGTGAACAGCGCAATGCGCATGATCAAGGAGGGCGGCGCGGACGTCGTCAAGCTGGAAGGCGGTGAGGATTTTGCGCCAATGGCCAAAGCGGTGGTGGACGCCGGCGTGCCGGTGATGGCGCATATTGGGCTGACGCCACAATTGATGTCCAAGCTCGGCGGGTTCAAGGTCCAGGGCAAGAATGCCGTGGCCGGCGTGCAGTTGCTAAAAGACGCGTTGGCGATGGAGCAGGCTGGTTGTTTCGCGATTGTTCTCGAGGCGATTCCGGATCGCGTTGCCCAACTGATTACCGAACGACTGCGCATACCAACGATTGGTATCGGCGCCGGGCCGCATTGCGACGGCCAGAATCTCGTTCTGCATGACATGGTCGGATTGTTCGATCGCTTTTCACCAAAATTCGTCAAGCGCTATGCGAATTGCTGGGACTTGATCAGCAAGGCGCTGGCGGATTTTCAGGAAGATGTGAACAGCGGCGGTTTCCCGACCGCCGAGCACAGCTTCACGATGAAGGACGAGGAATACCGCGCCCTTATGGAACATCTGCCGAAGTCTTGACTCCGGCGAGGTGTGACTTCCCATTGAACGCAGGGTTTTAACGGTATGACTTCGGAGTTTGATCTGATTGGCCGGTTCTTTTCCCGGGCTGCACGATCCGCCAAGCTGGGTGTCGGTGACGATGCTGCGCTGGTGGAGGCGGCGGCCGGGCATGACCTGGTTATGACGATGGATACTCTGGTTAGCGGGACCCATTTTTCCTCTGATCCCGAGCCACGCGCCCTGGGCCACAAGTCGCTTGCGGTTAATCTTTCTGATCTTGCCGCGATGGGCGCCCGGCCGCGCTGGGTGTTGCTCGCGATCACACTGAGTGATGTCGATGAAGAATGGCTGGCGGCGTTCGCGCAAGGGTTTTACGATCTGGCGCAGCGGCACGATGTCGCGTTGGTGGGTGGCGACACGACACGTGGGCCGTTGAGTATTACGGTAATGGCAACAGGTGAGGTCGCGGCGGACAAGGCATTGCGGCGCGATCGCGCCCGCGTCGGTGACGAGGTATGGGTGTCGGGCCAACTCGGTAGTGCGGCACTGGCGCTGCGGCATCGGCGTGGTGAACTGCGGCTCAAAGGCAAAGACCTTGAGGGCTGTTCGATGTCCCTTGATATGCCGACTCCTCGCATCGAGCTGGGTCAAGCGCTAGTGGGGGTGGCCAGCAGCGCGATTGACGTGTCGGACGGTCTGGTTGCGGATGCGGGGCATATTGCACTTCGTTCCGGAGTCAAGATGGAAATCTGCTATGACGACGTCCCGGCAATTGCGGGCGTGATGCATCTGAAACAGGACAAGGTCGTTCGCGACGCAGTGCTCGCGGGTGGTGATGATTATGAGTTGCTTTTCACGGTGCCTGCGGGTGCGACCGGGCAACTGGACGCTGTGTCGGCCCGGCTGGGCCTGGGGCTGACACGCATCGGTCGCGTCATCCGGGGATCAGGGGTCACAGTTCTTGACGACTCTGGCGGCTTGATCGACGCTGGTGCCGGCGGCTACGATCATTTTGGCTAACGTGGCAACCCGACCGTCATTGCGTTTCGTGTTCTCGCATCCGGCGCATTTTTTCGCGTTCGGTTTCGGTGTCGGAGTCGTGCCGCTGGCACCCGGAACCTTGGGCACGTTACTCGGATTCCCGATTTACTACGGTCTGGCAGCCATCATGACGGACCAGATGCTGCTCGTGTGCATCGTATTGAGTTTTGTTGCCGGTATCTGGTTTTGTGGTGTTACCGGGCGAAATCTGGGTGTGCATGATCACGGTGGAATGGTTTGGGATGAAATTGCCGCGTTCATGCTGGTATTGTTTTTCGTACCACCGGAACCACTGTGGCAGGCGTTCGCGTTTCTGTTGTTTCGTTTGTTCGATATTCTAAAACCACCTCCGATTCGACGTCTGGACCAGGGTATCCGGAACGGGTTTGGGGTCATGCTGGACGATCTCGTTGCCGCGTTCTATGCCTTGCTCTGTCTGGCGGCGTGGCAAAGAGTTTATGACTGGACGGGCGCCTTGTAGCACCCCCCCCTGTAACAACCCCGTTGTAACAACCCCGTTGTAACAAACCCTTGTAAGAACCTCATGAAACAGAAACCGATCGGACATTAGAACGCAATGGATCAGGAAATCTACCAACTCAGCCAACGGCTCGGAACAGCGTTGAAGCAAAGCGGTATGGTGCTGGCAACCGCTGAATCGTGCACTGGTGGATGGATTTCCCAGGCGATTACGATGATCCCCGGCAGTTCGGGTTGGTTTGACTGTGGTTTTGTTACCTACACCAACCGATCCAAGCAGGCGTTGCTCGGGGTGCAAGCCAGCACGCTGGCGCGTCATGGGGCCGTGTCGGAGCTGACGGTGCGGGAAATGGCCGAGGGTGCGCTGGCGCGAACGCAAGCGGATTATAGTGTCGCGGTCAGCGGTGTGGCCGGCCCCGACGGTGGTTCTTCCGACAAGCCGGTCGGGACGGTGTGGCTGGCGGTGTCCGCGCGCGAAAGGGCAACCCGGGCAACACGCTTGCATTTGAGCGGCGATCGTGACGCCGTTCGGCGCCAGACCGTGATCGCGGCGTTGAAAGCACTGACCAGTCTGACTGAAACGCCGCTCATCACCTAGTCAGCGTGGCGAGTCGCACGCTACCATGTTGGCGAACCTTGGCGGGGATGCAATCGGATTGGCGTATTTTCATGCTCATGCCGAATGAGAAAGGGCAGGGAGCAAGCAGCCTGGCAACCGGGCCTGGACTGGCCTGGTCGAACGTGACCGGGGAAGGTTATGCCGGGCTGGGCGCGGTGTGCAGAAGCTCAGATGGATTTCGGCACAGTGGCCGATCATTGCAGAGTCCGCTTCGCTATCGGGCGCAAATGAATTTTGTTCCAAAAAGGTCACGGTAGCTCACGTAGTGAGCTACCCATGTGCGATAATTTTCTGAATTTTCAAAGCTGGCGGGGAGACTAGGATTATGGACGACAACCGGCAAAAGGCGCTTGACGCGGCGCTGTCACAGATCGAGAAGCAGTTTGGAAAAGGCTCGATCATGCGCCTTGGCGAGCAAGAGGTTTCGCCTGATCTCAAGGTCGTATCGACGGGTTCACTTGGACTTGACCTGGCGCTCGGAATTGGCGGGCTCCCGCGCGGGCGGGTAGTCGAAATCTATGGTCCGGAGTCTTCCGGTAAAACCACATTGGCGCTGTCCGTAATCGCGGAAATGCAGAAGATTGGTGGTACTGCCGCCTTCATCGACGCCGAACACGCGCTTGACCCGGAATACGCAACCAAGCTCGGTGTCAATATTGACGAATTGCTGATTTCCCAGCCCGACAATGGAGAGCAGGCACTGGAAATTGCCGACATGCTGGTGCGTTCCAGCTCAATCGAGGTGGTGGTCATTGATTCGGTGGCTGCCCTCACGCCAAAGGCCGAAATTGAGGGTGAGATGGGTGACCCGCAAATGGGTTTGCAGGCGCGATTGATGTCGCAAGCACTGCGTAAACTCACAGCAAATATCAAGCGGTCCAATACGCTGGTGATTTTTATCAACCAGATTCGCATGAAAATCGGTGTGATGTTCGGCAATCCCGAGACCACTACCGGCGGTAATGCGCTGAAGTTTTATGCCTCGGTACGTATTGACATCCGTCGTATTGGCGCCATCAAGAAGGGTGATGAAGTCATCGGGAACGAGACCCGCGCCAAAGTAGTGAAGAACAAGGTTGCACCACCTTTCCGGCAGGCGGAGTTCGATATTCTGTATGGCAAGGGTATTTCCCGTGAAGGTGAGATTATCGACCTTGGCGTTGCGCAGAAATTCGTCGACAAGGCTGGTGCCTGGTACAGCTATAACGGTGAGCGCATTGGTCAGGGCAAGGACAATGTGCGTGAATATCTGCGTGAGCATCCGGAAATGGCTAGGGAGATCGAGAATCGGGTGCGCGAAGCAGTGGGAATCCGGCCGCTCGCCGAAGAAGTCCTCGACGAAGCATAGCGGCAGCCATGGCAGAGCCAGCGAGTGTGCGGGTGCGCGCCTTGCGCATGCTGGCGCGCCGCGAATATTCGCGGCGTGAGATGCAAGACCGGTTGTCCGCAACGGGAGTGGATGCTGCCGAAGTGCAAAGCGTGCTCAACGAGTTCGAAGACAAGGGCTGGCTGTCGGAACAGCGCTTTGTTGATGCAGTGGTGCAGACCCGGCGTCGGCGCTTCGGGGCGGCGAAAGTGCTGCGAGAGCTCAAGGACAAGGGCGTGTCGGAGGATGGGCTGGCTGATGCGCGCGAGGCGCTTGCTGAAGGTGAGTTCGATGCGGCGCGTGGCGTATGGCAAAAAAAATTCGGCCAAACGCCTTCATCGCTCGCCGAGCGGGCGAAGCAGACCCGCTTTCTTGCCGGGCGTGGCTTTTCCGCCGACGTTATACAGCGTGTTCTGGACGGATACGAAGACTGAGTGCGTTGGTGGTATAGACAACCCTGATTTGGATGGTTAGCTCAGGTGGATAGCCTGATTGAGACGAGTGGGCGCAAATGAAAAGCAATGAAATTCGTAATCGGTATCTCAAGTTTTTCGAGAAAAACGGGCACAGTATCGTGGCGTCCAGTCCGCTGGTGCCGGGCAATGATCCTACGCTGCTGTTTACCAACGCCGGCATGGTGCAATTCAAGGACACCTTCCTTGGTCAGGAGCAGCGGCCATACTCGCGTGCCACGACGTCGCAACGCTGCGTGCGTGCCGGCGGCAAGCACAACGACCTGGAAAATGTTGGCTACACCGCACGTCATCACACGTTCTTTGAAATGCTGGGGAATTTCAGCTTCGGAGACTATTTCAAGCGGGACGCCATACGTTTCGCCTGGCAACTGCTGACGCAGGAGTACGGGCTTGATCCTCATCGCATGTGGATCACCGTATACGAAACCGATGACGAGGCCTACGACATCTGGGCCAACGACATCAAGGTTCCGGCCGAGCGCATCGCCCGCATTGGCGACAAAACGGGCGGGGCCCAGTACCAGAGCGACAACTTCTGGCAGATGGGCGATACCGGGCCGTGCGGGCCGTGTTCGGAGATTTTCTGGGACCATGGTCCGGATGTGGAAGGCGGGCCGCCCGGCAGCGCTGACGCCGATGGTGATCGCTACATCGAGATCTGGAATCTCGTGTTCATGCAGTTCAACCGTGACGAGCAGGGGACGATGCATCCTTTGCCAAAACCCTCAGTCGATACCGGAATGGGCCTGGAGCGCATTGCTGCCGTCTTGCAGGGGGTGCATTCAAATTACGAAATAGATCTGTTTCAGGAGCTGATCAGGGCTGCGGGACGTGTAACCGGCACTACCGATCTGAAGAACAATTCCCTGAAAGTAATCGCCGATCATATTCGTGCTTGCAGCTTTCTGATTGCAGATGGCGTGATTCCGGGGAACGAGGGCCGCGGTTACGTGTTACGGCGGATTATCCGGCGCGCCATACGCCATGGTTACAAGCTGGGGTGCAAGAAACCGTTCTTCCATTCGCTGGTTGCAGATTTGTCGGGCGTCATGGGCGAAGCCTATCCGGAATTGCCGGCAGCGCAAAAACGTGTCACGGAAACGTTGAAGCAGGAAGAGGAGCGTTTTGCTGAGACCCTCGAGAACGGCATGGGTGTGCTCGAAGGCGCGCTGTTGCGTGAGGACCGCATGCTGGACGGTGAAACGGTGTTCCGCCTTTATGACACGTTTGGATTTCCTGTCGATCTGACGGCCGACATTGCTCGTGAACGCGGCGTGCAGGTCGACTTTGCCGGATTCGAAGCGGCGATGGAACGGCAGCGCGAGCGCGCCCGCGCCGCATCGCGCTTCCAGAGCACCCGTGGCGTCGAGTACAGCGGCCAGGCAACCGAGTTTCATGGTTACGAGTCGCTCAATGTGCAGGGCGCTGTGGTCGCGCTGTATCGCGAGGGCGCATCAGTCGAACATCTTGGAAAAGGCGAGAGCGGCATCGTCGTGCTGGATCGCACGCCTTTCTATGCCGAATCGGGTGGGCAGGTCGGCGACAGGGGCGTACTGGTTACGGCGACCAGTCCGTTTGCGACCTTCAGGGTTGTCGATACCCAGAAAATTCAGTCCGAGGTGTACGGGCACCATGGTGAGGTCGCCAAAGGCGAAATCAAGGTGGGAGATATTGTTAATGCCCAGGTGGATTTGCGATTGCGCAGCGCGACGATGTCCAATCATTCCGCGACACACCTGATGCATGCGGCTCTGCGCACCGTCCTTGGCGATCATGTGCAACAGCGTGGCTCGCTGGTTGACGAGCACAGAACGCGCTTCGACTTTTCTCATCCGAAGCCTATGACAACCGAGGAGATCGCGCGGGTTGAATATCTGGTGAATGAAGAAGTTCGTGGCAACGTGGCAGTGCAGGCACAGGTGATGAAATACGACGACGCCATCAAGGCCGGCGCAATGGCCTTGTTCGGCGAGAAATACGGTGATGAGGTGCGCGTGATTGGTATGGGCGACTTCTCGACAGAGCTATGTGGCGGTACCCACGTTGAGCGCAGCGGCGATATCGGATTTTTCAAGATTGTCCTGGAAACCGGCGTGGCGTCGGGTATCCGGCGTGTCGAGGCCCTCACCGGGCAGGGTGCGCTCGAGTACGTGCAGAAGCGCGAAACCCAGTTTGCGGAGATCGCTTCCGCATTGAAGGCAGGGCCGGAAGAGGTCGAGCACCGGCTGGTGCAGGTTCTGGAAAACGTGAAGCGGCTGGAAAAGGAGATTGGCCGGCTCAAGTCCAAAGTAGCCAGTGCGCAAGGCGATGATCTGGCCGAACAGGCGCTGAGCGTGGGCTCGATCAAGGTACTGGCGACCAAGCTGGATGGGGCAGACGCCAAAACGCTGCGCGAAACTATCGACAAGCTGCGCGACAAGCTCAAGAGCGCGGTCATCGTGCTGGGCAGCGCGCAAGGCGATAAGGTTACGTTGATCGCGGGTGTCACCCCCGATCTGACCGGAGATGTGAAAGCCGGCGAGCTGGTCAACTTTGTTGCCCGTCAGGTCGGAGGAAAAGGTGGCGGACGGCCCGACATGGCGCAGGCAGGCGGCACGGATGCATCGGCGTTGCCACATGCGCTGGCGAGTGTTTCCGAGTGGGTCAAGGAGCGGTTGCCTGCCAAACAGACTTAGGTTGTTGCGTCAGTATCTCGCTGGTGCATCGAGAAATCGCTGCGAAATTCCGGTCGCTATCAAGATGCCGGAGCTGATCATCGATTCGTGCAAGCGGCTATTTGCCGGGCCCGCGCGAGTGCATCGGGCACCGCCCCGAGAGTGCGCAGTCTAGAACGGCAGTTCCGCAGTCGGTTTGACCTGATGGAGTGCTTCCCGGAAAGCTTGTTGGATACGGGCGATCGCCGCCTCGTCATCGCCCTCGAAACGCAGGACTACTACCGGCGTCGTGTTCGATGCTCGTGCCAGCCCGAATCCGTCGGGAAATTCGACCCTGAGGCCGTCGATGGTAATGACATCGGATGCGCCCGGAAACTCGGCGGTTTCTTGCAGCGCGGCAATGAAAGCATGATTTTCACCTTCAGCCAGCTGAATCTGCAGTTCCGGCGTGTTTATTGAATCAGGCAGTTCATCGAACACCGCGCGAATGTTGTCCTGCTTGCTGAGAATTTCGAGCAGGCGCGCACCTGCGTATACACCGTCGTCGAAGCCATACCAGCGCTCGCCAAAGAACATGTGGCCGCTCATTTCGCCAGCAAGCGGTGCCCCTGATTTTTTCATCTGGGCCTTGATCAATGAATGTCCGGTTTTCCACATCGTGGGTTTGCCACCGTGTTTGCTGATCCAGGGGGCGAGATTTCCAGTGCATTTGACGTCAAAGAGAATCTCCGCTCCCGGATTGCGGGACAGAACATCCGCGGCGAACAGCATGAGTTGTCGATCGGGATAAATAATCTTGCCTTCACGGGTGACGACACCAAGGCGGTCGCCGTCACCATCGAACGCGAGCCCGATTTCGGCATTACCGTCGCGAAGTGCCTGGATGAGGTCCGTAAGATTCTTCGGCTGCGACGGATCCGGATGATGATTCGGAAACGTCCCGTCCACCTCGCAGAACAGTTCTTCAACCTCGCAACCCAGTTGCCGGTAAAGATCGGGGGCGATGCCGCCGGCAACGCCGTTTCCGCAGTCCACGGCAATGCGCATCGGGCGCGCAAGTTTGATGTCGGACGTAACCCGTTCCAGGTAGGCCTCCCTGATTTCCCGCGTTGACAGGGATCCCTTGCCGTGGTGCAGCTTGCCTTGCTCAATGCGTTCTCTGAGCGCGGCGATCTGTTCGCCAGACAGTGTATCGCCGGCCAGCATCATCTTCAGACCGTTATAGTCCGGAGGGTTGTGGCTTCCTGTAACCATGACGCCGCTGCCGGTGCCAAAATGGTGTGCGGCGAAGTAAAGCATGGGTGTGGTGACCTGGCCGATGTCGATGACGTCGATTCCGGCCAGTTGCAAGCCGTGCGCCAACGCGCCTGAGAGTTCCGGGCCGGACAGGCGGCCGTCGCGACCGATGCAAACCGAATCGCAGTTGCGGTCGATGGCCTCCGAGCCGATCGCATGCCCGATCTGCGTGACGGAATCGGCGGTGAGCGTGTCGCCGACGATGCCTCGGATATCGTAAGCCTTGAATATTTGTTTTGCAGGAAGCATTGTCTGAACCCGGGAGCTGTTTATCGGTTGGATTACTTGTCTGATGGTTGTCTGTGCGGCAAAGGTGTGGCTTTGTCACCAGCTGTCTGCGGGTTTTGGGGCAGATGTTGGGCGAGAAACCCGAGCACACGCTGCGGCAACCATGAAAGGTTACCCGGAAACGTCCCTGACACAAAGCCAACGTGTCCTCCCTGCTCGGTAAACTCGAATTCGACCGCCGAACCCTTTTGTCGTTGTTCGGGCAGATAATTGCCCGGCAGGAAAGGATCGTTGCGCGCGTGCACCACCAGGGTTGGAACGGCAATATGTTGCAGTTCATCCAGCGTGCTGGCG
>DATKYN010000247.1:0-10379 GCA_035528435.1 Burkholderiales bacterium | reverse complement strand
TGTTTACGATATCTATCGAGATCCTGTGTCTTTGGAAAACGCGCCCATTCAAATCAAGACGTCTAATGCACACCGCAGTGACGTGTACGATTTGTACGCGAATTAATGTCAATGCGACAGAGATCGCTGGTTAATCGCTAGGCGATCCAGACGGCGGCCGAACGAAGAAACTCGCGGCCGCCGTTTTTCGTTTGATGTGAATTATCAGCGGGTTCGACGCCAGGAAAACTTTTTGGTTACCCGCTTTTCTGCTGCGACGAGTGAGGGAGAGTGGGAGGGCAGCCAAAGACGGGGGGGGCTCGATGTTTTCTATGAAACCTTGAGTCGAATTTTACGTTCCACCAGCTTGTCGTTGAGCGAGGAAGCACAATTGGCTGGTACTGGCCGGCTGTAACTGTCTTCCGGATCCGTGATAGGGTTTCTGCGTTCGATAGCTGACGGGTCGTCGAGCGATGCTGACTTGACGAAGATCAATGTTGGTTCGTCATTCAATTCCGAATGCCGAGACCTGCGAGGGTAATGATATGAATATATCTTTGTTGCCCCACTTGATGATCAGGTTCTGAAAGATTTTGACTTGGGCCGGCTTTGTTACTGTTTGCGCTTGATAGAGGCTGCCGCGACGATCAGGCTAGGGAAAGTCAGTAAAAGAGTGCTGATGGGTGCGGCTCAGGTAAACTGTGCACGGTCACTTTCACGCATCCGGTTGCCCAAAAAAACCGATGAAGCAGATTATTCCCTTGTTTGACGCCCCGTGCGAAGGTCGTCCGCTCGAGCAGCGTTTGCTGCAAATCATGGAAGCGGCGCGCGAGACCACGGGTGTTGATCGCTTGCATCTCTGGGCGCTCGCTCCGGAAGGCGATCGGCTGCTCTATGTGGTCGGATCGGGTTTGTCACGACAGGACAGGCGCTCGCTCAAGAAACGGCCGGAGATCCAACTCGCAAAAGCCGGCGCGATGGCAAAGTCTCTGCGCGAAAAGACTGCGCTGCGGGTTAGCGGCGCCGATGCAAAGCTTCCGCAGTTGCCTCCTGCGTTCCGCGCAGTTCAGTCGACAAGCTACTTTGCCGCGCCGCTTCTCGCCAGCGGCGAGCCGTTGGGTTTGCTGGTGGCCGATAACGAGTACAACGGAACGGAGCTGACTGCAAAGTGCCTGCGCCTGCTTCTCGATTTTGCATCTTGTTTAGCTACGATGGTCGATCATGAGCGCCTGCAGTCACAGTTGGAAGAGCACGAACGTAAATCGACCGAATTGCTGGAACGGCAGACCGCGACCGCCGAGATCCTCAAGGTCATCAGCACCTCGCCGACCGATTTGCAGCCCGTGATGGATGCGCTGGCCGAGAGCGCGGCACGCTTATGCGGCGCTTCCGATGCGATGATCCAGCGCGTGGAGGGTGACTCGCTCATGGTTTTCGCCCAACATGGCATCACGGTGCAGGACTCGGTTGGCGTGCGCGTCCCCCTCGAGCGGCAGTCGTTGGCGGGACGGGCCGTCCTGGATGGTCAACCGGTTCACGTCCCCGACGCGATGGACTTGCCGGACGCCGAGTTCGCCTGGGCGAAAGCCGCCGCGAAGCGGTTGGGGTACCGTGCCATGCTCGCGGTGCCGATGCTGCGCCAGGGAGGGGCGATTGGCATCGTTGCTGTGCGCCGCAAGGAAGCCGGTGCGTTCTCAGACAACCAGGTCACATTGCTCGAGAGCTTCGCCGACCAGGCGGTGATCGCGATCGAGAACACGCGGATGTTCACTGAGACCCAGGAGGCGCTGGCCCAGCAGACGGCGCTGAGCGAGGTCCTGCGTGTGATCAGCACCTCGCCAACTGACGTCCAGCCCGTGTTCGATGTGCTGGCTGAAAGCGCGGCCCGCTTATGCAACGCGAACGATGTGATTATCCAACGCATCGAAGGCGATTCGCTTCGGGTTACCGCTCAATATGGCACGGCGGTGAAACTCTCTGTTGGCTTGGCCGCCCCGCTCGAGCGTCAGTCGGTGGCGGGACGGGCTGCCCTGGACCGTCAACCGGTTCATATCCCCGATATGTTGGCAGTGCCGGATGCCGAGTTCGCCTGGGCGAAAGCGTTTGCGAAGAAGGCCGGGTACCGCACTATGCTATCGGTCCCGCTGCTCAGCCGAGGGGTTGTGCTCGGCACAATCAGCATCCGCCGCAACGAAGTCAGCCCTTTCGCGGACAAGCAGATCAAACTACTCCAGAGCTTCGCCGATCAGGCGGTCATCGCGATGGAGAATACGCAGTTGTTAAAAGAGAGGGCAGAGGCGCTGGAACGGCAGACCGCGACTGCCGATATCCTCAAGGTCATCAGCACCTCGACGACCGATCTGCAGCCGGTGATGGATGCGCTGGTTGAGAGCGCGGCCCGCTTGTGCGGTGCTAGCGATGCGCTAATCGAGCGTGTGGAGGGCGACTCGCTGCGGGTTGACGCACAATTTGGTTCGGTGCTACCGGTCGCGATTGGATTGCGCGTTCCGCTCGAGCGGGAGTCGGTGGCGGGACGGGCTGTCCTGGATGGTCAACCGATTCACATTCCCGACTTCACGGCAGTGTCTGAGACCGAGTACGCCTGGGCGAAAGCCGCCGCGAAAAAGTATGGGTACCGCGCCATGCTCGCGGTGCCGATGCTCAGCCGAGGGGTTTCGATCGGCGTCGTTAACGTTTACCGCAAGGAAGCCGGTGCGTTCTCGGACAAGCAGGTCGAACTGCTACAGACCTTTGCCGACCAGGCGGTGATCGCGATGGAAAACACGCGGATGTTGACCGAGCTTGAGGCACGCACGAAAGAACTCGGGCAATCCGTCGACGAGCTCAAATCGCTCGGCGAGATCGGTGAAGCGGTGAGTTCGACGCTTGATCTCGATACGCTCTTGACGACCATCCTCACCCACGCCAATCAGCTCGCCGGGACGCAGGCCGGGCAAATTTACGACTACGACGAAGCGACAGAACAACTACCCCCCAGGGAAATGTTGGGCTATCCGCAGGAAATCGCCGAGTACTTGCGGCGCAGTCCGCTCAGGAAAGGAGAAGGCGCGGCCGGCCAGGCAGTATTGAAGCGGCAGCCGGTTCAAGCCCCGGACATCGCGGCCGGGTCCGCGCTCCCCAGTCGCTTGCGTGAGCTGATGATCGCCAGAGGATTCCGGGCGGTGCTTTCCGTTCCTTTGATCCGGGAGAGTCGAGTGATTGGGGTGCTGACGGTCGTGCGCAAACAGCCGGGCGAGTTCTCGCAGCGAGTGATAGAAATCCTCACCACATTCGCCAGCCAGTCCGCCCTCGCGATGCAAAACGCGCGGCTGTTCAATGAAGCCAGGGAAGCACGCGCTGCAGCCGAGACCGCCAACGAGGCCAAGAGCTCTTTCCTCGCCACCATGAGCCACGAAATCCGCACGCCGATGAATGCAGTCATCGGAATGAGCGGCCTGCTGCTCGACACGCCGCTCGACGAAGAGCAGCGCGAGTTTGCGAGCACTATCCGCGATTCGGGTGACGCGCTGCTGACCATCATCAACGACATCCTCGACTTCTCCAAGATCGAAGCCGGCAAGATGGGCATCGAGGCGCACCCGTTCGATCTTCGCGAGTGCGTCGAATCGGCGCTTGACCTGATCAGCTCGCGCGCGGCCGAGAAGCACCTGGATCTGGCCTACCTGTTCGAGGGTGAGATCCCGCGCAGCATCCGAGGCGACGTGACGCGGTTGCGCCAGATCATGCTCAACCTGCTGGCAAACGCAGTGAAATTCACCGAACAAGGCGAGGTGGTGCTCACCGTGACGGCGTCGCCCGTCGCGGCTGGCGAGGTGGAGATCGATTTTGCTGTGCGCGATACTGGCATAGGCTTGAGTGAAGAGGGTATGAGCCGGCTGTTCCAGAGTTTCAGCCAGGCCGACTCGTCCACCACGCGCAAATACGGTGGCACTGGCCTGGGACTCGCCATCAGCAAGCGGTTGGCCGAATTGATGGGCGGGCGCATGTGGGCTGTCAGCGACGGCGTCGGCAAGGGGGCAACGTTCCATTTCACGATCCGCGCGCCGCTGGCAAAGTCGTCACCTTCCAGCCGGCGCGAGTTCGTCGGCAAGCAGCCGGCGCTGGCAGGCCAGCGCGTGTTGATCGTCGACGACAATGCCACCAATCGCAAGGTGCTGTCGCTGCAGATGGCCAAGTGGGGCATGCTGCCGCGCGACACGGAGTTGCCGGCGCAAGCGCTGCGCTGGGTCAAAGCGGGTGAGCCGTTCGACCTCGCGGTGCTGGACATGCACATGCCCGGGATGGACGGCCTCAAGCTGGCGCAAAAACTCAAGGCGCTCAACGCCGGGTTGCCGTTGGTTCTGTTCAGCTCGCTCGGTCGGCGCGAGGCGGGCGACAGCGAAGGCTTTTTCAGCGCGTATATGAGCAAGCCGCTGCGCCAGTCGCAGCTGTTCGATACGCTGGTCGGCTTGCTGGCAGACGACGATGCGCAGCTGCCGGCCGCCGCGCCGGCCAAGCCGCTGATGGATGTTGGCATGAGCACACGTCACCCGCTACGCATTTTGCTGGCCGAGGACAATGTGGTGAACCAGAAGCTCGCAATGCGGCTGCTGCAGCAGATGGGTTACCGCGCCGACCTGGCGTCCAACGGCATCGAGGCCGTTGAATCGGTGCAACGCCAGACCTACGATGTGGTGCTGATGGACGTGCAGATGCCCGAGATGGACGGCCTCGAAGCCTCGCGTCAAATCACCGCAAAATGGCCGAGTGATAAACGCCCGCGCATCGTGGCGATGACCGCCAACGCAATGCAGGGCGACCGCGAAATGTGCCTGGCCGCCGGCATGGACGATTATCTGTCCAAACCGATCCAGGTGGAGCAGTTGGTCGAGGCCTTGATGCACGTGCCGGCACGGGGAAAACAATAAACATGGGGAGTGATCAGGATATGAACGAATCGGTGATCGAGCAGACTGTATACGCGGAGCTGCAGGAAACGGCGGGTGCCGAGTTTGTGGTCGAGCTGGTGAATACGTTTCTTGAAGAAGCACCCGGCATGCTGACGGCGCTTCGCAATGCGCGCGCGCAAGGCGACGCCGAGCTTTTTCGGCGTTCGGCACATTCGCTCAAGTCCAATGGCAACACCTTTGGTGCGTCGCGGCTTGCCGCGATGGCGCGAGAGCTGGAGCTTGCGGGCCTGAATGCCGACCCGGCGCGCGACGTGGACGCGCTGGCGGCGCTGGATGCCGAGTACGCACGCGCAGCTGCCGCACTGAAGGACCTGTGCCGTGGCTGACACAGCTGCACGCCTGCTGATCGTCGAAGACAACAAGGTCAACCGCCTGCTGCTCGCGCGCAGCGTCGAGATGCAGGGCCACCACGTTACACAGGTTGAGAACGGCCGCGCGGCACTGCAGATGCTTCGGCGCGAACCATTCGACCTGCTGCTGCTCGATATCGAGATGCCCGAGATGGACGGCTTCGCGGTGCTCGAGGAGATGAAGGCCGACGTGGATTTGCAGGACCTGCCGGTGATCGTGACCTCGTCAGTCGAAGGGTTGAACAACATCGTTCGCTGCATTGGTCTTGGCGCGGAGGATTACTTGCCCAAGCCGTTGAATCCGGTGCTTCTCAAGGCGCGTATTGACGCCAGCCTTGAGAAGAAGCGCCTGCGCGACCAGCTAAAGGAACTGCTGCGCCGTTTCGCCACCTCGGAAGTGGCGCAGGATCTGCAGCAATCGGGTTTTGCACTTGGCGGCAAGCGCGTGCACGCGTCGGTGATGTTTGCCGACATCCGTGAATTCACGCCGCTGGTCGAGCATCAGACGCCCGAGGAAACAATCGAGCTGCTCAACGCTTATTACGCACTGATGTTCGAGGCCATTGGTGGTCACGGCGGGGTCGTCAACCAGATGATCGGCGATGGTCTGATGGCGCTGTTCGGTGCACCTCTGCCGCTGGACGACTGCGCCGGCAGCGCGGTCGCCGCGGCAATCGATATGATCGAGTTGATCGAGCAATTCAATCTGGATCGCAACGAAACGCAAAAGCCGGCGATTCGCATCGGTATTGGTATCGCCACCGGCGACGTAGTGGCTGGATACACAGGAACACATCAGCGCGCCACCTATACCTGCGTCGGAGAAACCGTCAATCTGGCAGCGCGACTTGAACAGCACACCAAGGAAGCGGGACGCTTTATCCTTATTGACGAAAGTACGCAGCGCTCGCTGAAACACCGTGTCCCGACTGAGACTCTGGGTGCCGTAACCCTCAAGGGCAAGAGCGTTGATGTCGAGGTCTTCGCAGTGACCGCCGGGCAACAGACCTGACGTCTGTGGAGCGATATGTTTGAGATGGAAACGAAAACCATTTCGGGAACACCTTGCGATGGTTCGTGGCACTACGACCGGGGCCGTAAACGCAAAACGGGCCGATAAAACTGCTTGATGTTACTTGCGCATTCGGAATGTACGGCCGGGTGCTAGGAAACTTTTGGCCGTGTGTCGAACGCCGGTAATTCCGCGACGTTGCGGGAAGGACGTTGTACTACCGCCGAATACCGGTAACGTTTTTCAATCGCACTCGGCGTAGCCTTTGGCTCGATTACTGACGGGTCGTCCAGCGAAGCGGTCTTGATAAATACAAGGTCGGGGTGTTCGTTGGATTCAGAGAACAACTTCACGGCATCGCCCGACATTCCGTGGCGCCAACCGGGTAAAGGCCCGTGACTGCTGGCGACTGCGGCAGGCGCCTTGCGAGTCAGCCCGGCCTCGCGCATTTACCATCGGTTGCCAGCGGGCAAGCACGGCACTGTGAGCCGCAGAACAAACAGATATTGTTTCTGCTCGCAAACATATAGAATCCACGCCGGCCAGGATCGACAGCGGGTGCCGGGTGCCGGCTCCCGGACATGAACGACGTTCCGGACCCGGCAAACGGAGAGCAGGCAGGAATGTTCCGGATCAGGCAAATCCACAGTGCGCACACGCCCCAGGACCAGATCGCGCTGGCTGCGGTGATGGGTATCTACGAGAAGGCGTTTCCCCACTATCAGCAATACACGGCCACCATCGCCGAGTTGCTGAAGTTTTCCAGTCAACAAGATTTCGAAGTGATTCTGCTGGTAGCGGAAGGCGACAAGGATCGCATCCTGGGTTTTACCCTGAGCTTCCTGTTTCCTCGCCTCAAGTATGCCTATCTGGACTACGTAGCGAGCGATCCGAGCCGGTCGCCTCGCGGCTATGGCGTCGCGCTGTACGAACGCAACCGCGAAGTATTGAAAGAGGCGGGCTGCAAAGGCCTGTTCATGGATGTGCCGCCCGACGATGTCGAGAGGCTGAAAGAAACCTTTCGCCTGAAAACCAATCAGCGCCGCATGTCGTTTTACGAGCGGCTTGGCGCACGCCCCATTATTGGAACGAAATACGATTCGGTTACGCACAAGGCCAACCAGGGCTATTTCACCGATCTGGTGTTCGACGATTTCGGGTTACCGGGGCCCTTGTCTGCCGCCAGCTTGAAGAAGTGCGTGACGCGCATACTCCGGATCAAGGGCGACTTGTCGCCGACCGACGAGCAGTTAAGGACCATCCTCGATTCCATAAAAGACGACCCGGTGCGGTTGCGCGAACCACGCTACCCCGCCCGTGAGGCCACGTCGATGCGCGCAAGGCAGGCGCTTTCTTCGCTGGATGTCGTGATCACCGACGACACGCATCAGATCCACCATCTGGTCGAAAAGGGCTATGTGGAAAGACCGGCCCGGGTGCGCTTCATCCTGAAGGGCCTTGAGGGGTTCAATATCAATCGTCACAAGGTCAGGCATTTCGGCGAAAAGTACATCACCGATGTGCATCACCCATCGTTGTTCGAGTTTCTCAAGAGAGCCGAGAAAGAACTTGCACCCGGTGAACTGGTGTATCCCAATGTTTTTCCGATCAGGCGGCCGGATCGGATTCCCAAGACCTGGCAAATGAAAGCGGGTTACTACTGTATCGATACGTTTACGCCGGTCACGGCGAACGCCTACAAGGCGGCGCGCCATGCCGTTGACGCGGCGCTCACCGGAGCTGAGTGCACACTCAAGGGTGCCGCCCACACCTATGTGTTGTGCCGGCCGCCGGGACATCATGCCGAGTCGCGCGTCTTTGGCGGGTTCTGCTATTTCAACAATGCCTCAATTGCCGCCCACTATCTGTCCCGGCACGGGCGGGTGGCGTTTATCGATATCGATCATCACCACGGTAACGGCTCGCAGGAAATCTTCTACAAGCGAAACGATGTTTACTTCGTTTCAATCCACGGTCATCCGCGTGTTGCCTACCCGTACTTCGCGGGTTACAGCGACGAGCGCGGCGAAGAGGCTGGCAAAGGATTTAACCGGAACTTCCCGCTCTATCCCGGTACTGATGACGATACTTACGTCAAGACGTTGATTGAAGCGCTGGGCACGCTAAGGCGATTCAAACCCGACTACTTCGTGGTCTCGCTCGGGCTGGACATCATGGCCGGCGATCCGACCGGCGCATTCGCGATCACAACCAAGGGCATGCAGCGTATCGGCGAGTTGTTGAATGGTCTGAAGGTGCCGACATTGATCGTTCAGGAAGGGGGATACACGCTGCGAAATTTGCGTGTTGGCGCGACCGCGTTTTTCACCGGGCTGTTGACCACACCGGGCGCGACCAAACCGGCCGCGGGTAGCTAAGCGGCTTTTTCCGGTATCGTCGTCGCAGGGGACCACGGTACCCTGGGTACAAGTTTGGACGCGCCGGGATCAGCAAAGTAGTGTGGCGACATGATCTGCACACCGTGCTCGTTGAACACGTCGAGGATGTTGGCGTGCAACTCGCTCAGGACGGTCGGCCTGGGCTGCCCGGTGTCGGCGCGCGCTACCAGACGATATTCCACGTAGAAGTCCGACAGTGCCGTCTGGATGACATAAGGCGCCGGCGACTTGCGGATCGGCGTGGTCCGGTTTGATGCCTCCTGCAATATTGCATGCACCTGACGCCACGGTGTGTCGTAACCGATCGTAACAGTGGTGTCGATGGCATAGCCTCCGGAAGACATCCGTGACAGGTTGTGTGTCGTGTGGCCGAGGATGTGGCTGTTGGGCAGGATCAGCTCCTCGCCTGAAACCGTTGCCAGGCGGGTGGCGAACATGCCCAACTCGCGAACCGTTCCCTCGTCGTCGCCGACGCGCACATACTCGCCGGCACGAAACGCCCGTGAGTACATCAGGATCAACCCGCTGGCGGCCTGGGCGACCACGCTGGATGCGCCGATTGAAACCATCAAACCGAGCAGCACCGACAAACCCTTGAAGGCGTTGGTCTGGGCGCCGGGCAGGTAGGGGTAGGCCATGGCGAGCGCGAACAGCCAGATGACGACCGTCGCGATACGCCGGGTCGGGCGCGCGGTGTCCTTGTCGACCCATCGCACATAGACCCAGCCGCGCTCGACCCGATCGAAGAACATCTTTGCCAGGTGGTTGATGAAGCGGGCGATGATGACGATGGCCAGCACGGTGACCAGACCCGGAATCGCCCCCAGCATCGAAGACACCAGGTCTCCGGTCATCTCCAGCAGAAAGTCCTTGAGCCGTTCGCCCCATCCGCGGGTATAGGGAAACTGCAGCATGCCAAAGGTGACCCAGGAATAGGTGGCGACCAGCGACAGTGCCCAGAAAAAGAGCGTTACCGTACCTTCCGCTCCTTTGCGGAATCGCGCCGGTTCGATTGCCGGCATGCCGGCAATCTTCAGCTTCTCGACGTGGGTCCCGAGCTGGTCTGCCAGCCACACCCGCAGCCTGACGGTATAGCGAACCAGAAGATGCAGGGTCAGGCCGTAAATCAGCGTCGCCAGCAACAGATAGCCAAGCGACTTGAGCACGGTTTCGAGGTCGCGCAGTTCGTATACTTCAGCGACGGCTACTTTCAGGTTTGCAATCGTCTCGTCGGTCAGGCTGTCGAGGGTTTCGGCTTCAAGCAGATTGACGTCACCGGGTGTGATCAGGAGTACGCGCTCGCCGTCGAGCAGAATCTGGTTACCCTGCGGCGTTGCAGAGGAACCGATTTCCCCGGAGCCGCCGGCTTTGATCTGGGCATCGATGCGCCGCGCCGCACCGGTGGCGCGCTCTTCCGGCGTGTAGCCGGCGAAGTCGGCGCGAAAAACGAACACCGTCCGGCTGTGAAGCTGAAGTGTCGCTGTGCGCGCCCGGCTTTCCGTGTCCAGTTGCGCGAGCACAATGGCTGGCTCGTCGCTTCCCAGGGCAGCGGCATTGCCAGCTGCCATCAGCAATAACCAAAGCAACACAAAGAAGCGCGCCATCGAAAACCTCCACGTAAGATGCGGCGCGCATCATGCCGTGTTGGTGGAAAAAAGCAACTGGATTT
>DATKYN010000246.1:0-2175 GCA_035528435.1 Burkholderiales bacterium | reverse complement strand
GCGTAACGAACTGCGCGTTGGTCTTGCCCTTGGCAGCGGCGCGGCCCGGGGCTGGGCCCATATTGGTGTTATCCAGACACTGGAACGCCATGGCATTTCGCCGGATATTGTTTGCGGCACATCAATTGGCGCGCTGGTCGGCGCCACCATGGCGGCTGGCGAACTGGAGCGGCTCGACAAATGGGTACGCACGCTGAGCTGGCAAAAAGTCATAAGCTATTTTGACCTGACCATGACCGGAGGACTGATCAAGGGCCAGAAGCTGTTTGATTTTTTCCGCGAGCACATAGAAGACAGCAACATGGAAGATCTGGATCGTCCGTTCGGCGCGATTGCCACTGATCTTGCGAGCGGCCGCGAAATATGGATGCGGGAAGGCTCCGTGTTCGACGCGGTACGTGCATCGATATCGCTTCCGGGGCTTTTTACCCCGGTTGAGCGCGACGAAGATCTTCTCGTTGACGGCGGGTTGGTCAATCCGATCCCGGTCTCGATGTGCCGCGCAATGGGAGCGCATGTTGTCATTGCGGTCGACCTCAACGCCGATTTACTCAGTGACGTGCATCACGGCCACGCGGCGACGGCAGTGATATCCGACGCCCCCGCGGACGAATCCACGTCGCTGCTCGACCGTATCCAGGCGCGGCTATCCGCGGCGCTATCACTGGACAGTAAGGATCACGACACACCGTCGATGATCGACGTTGTAACGGCAAGCATCAATATCATGCAAGTGCGCATCACCCGAAGCCGCCTGGCGGGCGAACCTGCTGACGCGCTGATTTCCCCTCGTCTGGCACAATTCGCGCTACTCGATTTTCACCGCGCAAGCGAAGCGATCGAGGAAGGCGAAGCTGCAACAGAGCGGGCCATGCCACAGATCAAATCGCTTCTGGGACGTTAGATTATCCGGCTATGGCTAAGCTGGATCGCCAGTCACACGGCGCGCATTATCAAGCGTATATCGACCACACTCTGACTAGAGAGGTTTTTCCAGATTATGCTCGCATCATTACTGGCAACCATCGAGCAAGGCCTGGGTCCTTCGCTGACGTCTGCAGGCAACATTGCATTCCTGATCGGACTGATGGTGCTCGCCTACGTGATACTTGCTCCGTTAATCGGAATCGCCGTCGAGTGGCAAGCGGACCGGATCGGCATGGAGCGGGAATGGATCATGCACTGCGACGCGTGCCGGAAGACAACCGTTGTCTCCGGGTCGGAGTGCGAGCACTGCGGACAACAACTCGGCATTCCGTGGACCGTGCGCCTGCAGCATTATTTCGGGCACGGCAGCGAACCACACTGGCTCAGAGTCGTACGCTGGCTCTACATGTTGATCGGCATCACCGGTTTTGCCCTTGTGACGCTGGCTGCTCTGGGCTTTACCAGTGCGTGGAGCCCGCAAACCAACATCGAAAAACTGTTCGTCGGCCTGTCAATGCTAACCTGGGGTGGCTTGGGATGGTTGCTTGGGCGTGTACTCGGCATTGGAACCGGCGGTCCGGTCGCCCGCGTACGCGATGCCGTGTTCAGCATGGCATTGATTGCCCTGCTGCTGATCACGACGGCGCTTGCCACGGCCGCAAGGCCAGTAAAGGAAATTGTTGTCGCCCAGGTGCAGATCGACGGCCAGGTAGCACAACTCGGCTCCAAAGCCATTGCACTGGCTGGATACCAACTCGGGTTTGAATACCTGTATGTCGAGCACGCCTTCGCCGGTTTTCGGCACGTTACGCCACTGGCGATTATCGGCACACAACGCATTGATTTGCCACTTGATGGACGACGGGATGACGTTGCCGCGTTCCTGTGGAAACACGCGAACGATTTGGGCGAGCGCGGACTCGCGGTGCGCAAGCGTACCGACCAGTTTGCGGTGACCGAATCCGGGATCTACGAAATCGTGCTGCGCGGACACGAAATCAGCATCCGCCAATTCGCCGCGCCCGGATAACGCGCCCAGCGCTGAGATTCGGATTTCAGCTACGTTGAGCGTCGAGCGCTGTGCGTAACTGGGCCAGAGTGGCGTTGCCGCCGCTACAGATAACGCCGAGGGTGCGGCCCGCCAGTTCGGCGCGCAGTGCGCAAGCCGCCGCGAGCACGGCTCCGGCAGCAGACTCGGCGAGTGTGTGGCAATGCTCGATCCAGGCCACCATGCCTTGCAGTATTTCC
>DATKYN010000245.1:0-3870 GCA_035528435.1 Burkholderiales bacterium | reverse complement strand
CTTCAACAGTCTGAAAAGATTGGGCGCAATCAAGATCTGCCTGGGCCCAAAAATGCTATTCGCCTCCCAGTGTGTGGTGTTGATTCATAACGAACTGGATCTTTGTCAGTAGCAGATCCGCAGCTCGGATCGGACTTCGCTACTTATCTGATGCCCTGACATTCTTGCCACAATAAACACTGGTTTTCGTCCTTAGAGGCACCATTTCGATATCGAAATCATGCTTCCAGGATTGGTTATTGGTGTCAGCCTGAAAAAGGCTGGCATCGCCTTTGGTTTGCGACTCAGGCAACCCGCTTTGTCTTTTCGGAAAGTTGAGCCCGCAGATATTCTTCGTAGGTGCCGCGGAAGTCGACAATACCGTCTGGCGTCATATCGATGATGCGCGTCGCGAGCGACGACACAAAGTCACGATCATGGCTGATAAAGATCAGCGTACCGGGGTAGTTTTCCAATGCGAGGTTGAGCGCCTCAATAGATTCCATATCCAGGTGATTGGTCGGCTCGTCCATCACGATCACATTCGGTTTTTGCAGAATGATCTTGCCGAACATCAGTCGACGTTGCTCACCACCGGACACAACCTTGACGGACTTTTCGCTGTCGTCTCTTGAGAACAACATGCGACCCAGCGTCCCGCGCAACATTTGATCGTCCGCACCTTTCGGCCGCCACTGAGTCATCCAGTCGAACAAAGACATGTCGGTTTCAAACTCCGGAGCGTTGTCTTGTGCAAAGACACCGCACTGGGCGTTTTCAGCCCATTTGATCTCACCGGCATCCGCATCAACTTGCTGCAGCAGTGTGCGCGCAAGAGTCGTCTTGCCGATTCCGTTCTGCCCAAGTATCGCGAGGCGCGTTCCGGCTTCGATCGTCAGGTCCAGGTTCTCGAACAGGGGGCCTTCGCCGAAACCCTTGCTGATGCCTGTTGCCTCAACCACGACACGACGAAGAGGCTTGTTTTGTTCGAACCGAATAAACGGGCTCACGCGGCTCGACGGCTTAATGTCCTCAAGCTCGATCTTCTCGAGTTGCCTGGCTCGCGATGTCGCCTGGCGCGCTTTCGATGCGTTAGCAGAGAAACGGCTGACAAAAGACTGCAGTTCTGCAATCTTCACTTTCTTCTTGGCATTGTCCGCATACATGCGCTCGCGGGCCTGCGTGGCGGCCGTCATGTACTCGTCGTAGTTGCCGGGGAAGAGCTGCAGCTTGCCGTAATCCAGATCCGCCATGTGCGTGCACACGCTATTCAGGAAGTGGCGATCATGCGAGATGATGACCATCGTGGATTTGCGGGTTTCCAGAAAGCCTTCGAGCCAGCGAATGGTGTTGATGTCGAGATTATTGGTCGGCTCGTCCAGCAACAGCACGTCAGGATCCGAGAAAAGCGCCTGTGCCAGCAGGACGCGAAGCTTCCAGCCAGGCGCGACAGCGCTCATGGGGCCGTCATGCCGATCAACCGGAATACCAATATTTTCCAGCAGCTCGCCGGCGCGCGCCTCAGCGGAGTAGCCATCCATCTCGGCGAATTCGACTTCGAGGTCGGCAACGCGCATGCCTTCTTCGTCGCTCATCTCGGGCAGTGAATACAGACGATCACGCTCCTGCAATACTTCCCACAGTCGTTTGTAGCCCATGATCACCGTATCGAGAACCCGATAGGCTTCATACGCGAACTGGTCCTGGGAAAGTTGTCCGACACGGACGTTTGGATCGATGGACACGTTGCCCGCAGTGGGCTCCAGCTGACCTGCCAGGATTTTCATCAATGTGGACTTGCCACAGCCGTTGGCCCCGATCAGGCCATAGCGATTGCCATTGCCGAAGGTCACAGAGACATTTTCGAACAGGGGTTTTGCGCCGAACTGAATCGACAGGTTTGCAGCAGAGATCAAGAGCAGTGCACCGAGTGTAAAGGTCAGGCGGCGTATTTCGCCATCCGGCCGTTGTTTGGGCGGCGGAGCATAGCAAATTTGGCCGCCTTGTTACAGGGCCGGCGCCATAGAACAGGGCGCCATAGCACAAAAGGCGCTGACCCATCTTTCTGCACCTCATTTCTCTCTTCTTCTCCTATCCGATGCTGGCATGAGGCGCACTGCCTCGGCTTCTAGCTCTTTGGTGCAGGTCTTGCAGGGACTGCGTTTCCTCGTCATCGGTACCAGCCTGTCGCACCATTTCTGCTAATTAAAAGTGTCGGTTAAGCTGGGGGAGGCTAGACCCCGGGTAGAGGGGTAGTACCCGGGTAACTTAAAGGACAGATCCCTCTTGGAAGACCGATGCAAAAGACAAGGCCTCGCCCACCGCTTGTGCAGCAGTCAATTTGAAGGGTGGCGTCCCCCCTTAACACTGCCGCGCAAGTAGGTGATCATGGGAGAGATAGCCGGCCGCTCCGGCAACCTCGCCATCGAGGGTGAAAATGCCGAACAGGCCAGATCCCCGCTGAATCGACACCTGCGGTAATCGTTAAACTGGCGATGTAAAAGATGACGGTCACGACCGCCGGAACAGCAGGAGATGAGATGCAAAGCGAAAGGCCGCACTCGAATCATGATTACGCTGCCGGCGCGAGACCCGAAGTGGCCGCGGGATTACCCGGCGCCTCAGCCGATGCCCACAAGCCCCTGCAACAGGCGGGCATCGACCCGGATCGACTGTCGATTCTGCACATGGGCCGTCCGCCTGACCTGCGCAAATACAAGACCCCGCGCTGGGCGAGAAGGATGGCAATCGGCTACCTGCTCTGGACGGCGCTGTTCTTTCTCGATCATTTCGAAGTCACACCGCCGGTATACCTGGAGGCCATATTCTCGCTGCTTGTCGGCCTGGTAATCGTCCAGGTATCCTGCCAGGTGCTGGTATCGGCCACCGAACGCTTCGCTGCAAGAATGCGCTGGACTCACTATGTCGCGGGCACCGTCGCCGAGATACTTTCAACCCTGCCGGAATGCATTGTCATTGCCTTCCTCGTGCCGGTCAGTCCGCTAGCGGCTTTTCTGGTTGTCATGGTCACGATATACAACAACGCGCTGGTTTTCAGCATCTACTCGTATTTCCTGCCTCGCGACAAGCAGGGCAAGTTCCTGATGCCCAAGGCGATTACCGACGCGGGAACGCAAGTGCTGATCGCCGGCGGCGCGCTGGGACTGGTACTGGGCGTGTCGATGCTGGTGTTCGCGTCGAACGAACATCCAAAGAAGGCCTTCGAAGCCATTGACCTGGTCGTAATCTCCATCCTGCTACTGGCCATATTTCTCGTCTATATCTACAAACTCCTGCGCGACCTGGGGCACGAAGAAGAAGAGGTCCAGTTGACACTCGAACTGACGGCCGACGAAATCGCGCATCGTCAACGACTCGTTTTCAAGCATGTCGAGCAAAGCGGGCTGCCGAAAATCCTGTTGCTGCTTGCGCTTGGTATTCTGGGCGCGTTCCTGGGCGGGGAACGTGTAGCCAGGTTTGCGTCCCTGGCCATAGGCGACCTGGGGCTTAGCGGGATACTCGCCGCTATCATCCTGGCCGGTTTCGCAGGTATGAGTGAGTACGTGATTTTATGGACTTCTCACCGCAAGCAGGAATATGGCATCGCACTGGCAAACGCTTTTGGTGGAATCGCACAATTGTTATTCCTGATCGTGCCCTTTACCTTCATCTCGATTGCTTACTACCAGACATTCGTCAACCCGGACCATCCCGACCTGCCGCTTGCGTTTTCCGTCCCGAACATGCTGCTATTGATATTCCTGTTTCCGACCTTCCACACCCTCGCCGCACTGCTGGAAAATGATCACACCATGGGCATCCTCGACACCATCATCATGGTCGCTATCGTCGGCCTGCTGATCATGCTGCTGGTCACCTACGGCTCGCTAG
>DATKYN010000244.1:0-8033 GCA_035528435.1 Burkholderiales bacterium | reverse complement strand
TCGGTTTCCAGGGCTCGAATCTGCATCGACAGCGGCGGCTGGGATATGTGCAGCTTCCTGGCAGCCCGCCCGAAGTGCAATTCGGTCGCCACTGCCATGAAATATCGCAAATGGCGTAGTTCCATGTCACTGTCCGATCGGTTCGTGAACCATTGATTCGTATAACGTATCAAAGAACTCGCAATAATATATTTGACGCGGTTTCGGTGTCACGCGAAACTGCGCAGCCTGCACTGGTTCGCCCTTTTTGATGCCCGCGAGATGTTGCGCGCGGGCAACAATGCTGACAGCCGGACAGGGGTTTCCGGGAAATGGGTTGGCGTGCCCGCGATTGGTTTGAATTGAGTGATACTGAATTGACCTAAAAACATAATTTACAGACGCGGCGCAGCACTTATTGCGGTGGCGCCGTAAACAAGAGGAGAAACGCAATGGCTGACAACTGGCGGAGCAAACTGATCACAGGGGGTGTCGCACGCTCTCCGAACCGGGCAATGCTGCGTGCGGTCGATTTCGGTGACGACGATTTCGAGAAACCGATCGTCGGCGTCGCGAACGGTCATTCGAATATGAACCCGTGTAATGCCGGCATTCAACCTCTGGTGGATCGCGCCATGGAAGCGTTGCGTGAGGCGGGGGCAATGCCGCAGGTATTCGGCGTGCCAACCGTAACAGACGGCATTGGCATGGGAACCGATGGGATGAAGTACTCGCTGGTGTCTCGCGAAGTCATCGCCGATGCGATTGAGACCTCGGTGAACGGCCAGATGATGGATGGCGCGCTGGTGATTGGGGCCTGCGACAAGAACATGCCGGCCGGCATGATGGCGATCGCGCGGATGAATGTGCCGGCGATTTATGTTTATGGTGGAACCATCAAGCCGGGCAAGTGGAAGGGTGAGGATCTGACTATCGTCAGCGCGTTTGAAGCCGTTGGCGCTTACAACGCAGGCAAACTCTCCAAGGAAGATTTTGACGGTATTGAAAGGAATGCCTGTCCGACGGCGGGCGCATGCGGTGGCATGTATACGGCCAATACCATGTCCTCGTCGTTCGAAGCATTGGGGTTGAGCCTGATGGGCTCCTCGCAAATGGCGGCCGTCGATCCGGAAAAAGCAGATTCTGCGGCTGAATCCGGACGTGTTCTGGTAAACGCCATCAAGAACAACATTCGTCCGCGCGACATCATCACCAAGAAATCGATCGAGAATGTGGTGAGTCTGGTGATGGCGACTGGCGGTTCGACCAATGCGGTACTGCACTATCTGGCGATTGCGTCGGCCGCGGAAGTCGACTGGACCATTGATGACTTCGAGCGCATTCGCCGCAAGGTGCCGGTGTTATGCGATCTGAAACCATCGGGGCGTTATGTCGCGGTGGATTTCCACAGGGCCGGTGGCGTTCCGCAGGTGCTAAAGATGTTGCTTGTCAACGGATTGCTGCACGGCGACTGCATGACCATCACGGGACGTACGATTACCGAGGAGCTGGAACATGTTCCCGACCAACCGCGTGCGGATCAGGACGTCATCCGCCCGTTTGATAAACCGATGTACAAGGAAGGCCACCTGGCGATTCTCAAAGGCAATCTGGCGACTGAAGGTTGCGTCGCGAAGATCACCGGTTTGAAGAACCCGACGATCACCGGTCCTGCGCGCGTATACAACTCTGAGAAAGAAACCATGGACGCGATCATGGCCGGCAAGATCAAGGCCGGTGACGTGCTGGTGATTCGCTACGAGGGACCCAAGGGTGGTCCGGGTATGCAGGAAATGCTGTCGCCGACTTCGGCACTGATTGGTGCCGGGCTGGGTGACTCGGTGGGGTTGCTCACCGACGGGCGTTTTTCTGGCGGCACCTGGGGAATGGTTGTCGGTCACGTTGCCCCCGAGGCTTTTGTCGGCGGCAATATTGCGCTGGTGGAAGAGGGCGATACCATCACCATCGATGCACACAAGCAGTTGATCGAAGTGCATGTTTCGGACGATGAACTTGCAAAGCGCCGCGCGAAGTGGAAGCAGCCAGCGCCGCGGTTCAAGCGCGGACTGCTCGCCAAGTACGCGCATCTGGTGTCGACGTCGTCGAAAGGCGCGATTACCGACGGCTTCGAAAGCTAGGTTACGGCGACGGGGGCCGGTTCCGGCATCCATACAAGGTAGCCTGTCAAATACCCGGGCGTATGTGAGGCGCCCGGGTATTTTTTCGCATCGTCGTCATGCTGACAGATTCGCACGCGCACCGCGCAAGCCCTGTTGTGCTCTTGCTATCGCTGGCGTGTTGCGTGAAAACGCAGCCAGGCTGGTGAAAATCTTTTTCAGGGAACGGGCGTGGAGCGCCGGGTCAACTCGATGTGGGAGGCGATATAGGTTGCCTGAAGCGCGTCCAGAACTTCCGGTGCCACGCCCTGGCTCGCGAGGCTGGCATATGTCGAACCCTTGAGCGCCGCGGTACGTGTCAGTGAAAACGCACTGAGCGTGTCAATGTACATGGGCCAGACCCGGGAATTCGCAACCGTTTGGACCATCTCCTGTGTCGCCTGCCCGATCTTTGCCATTTGAAGCACGTCGTCGGGTGAAATAACGCCGCCAGTCAGGGAAGGGTATGCCGGAACCCATTCCGGAACTCCTGGCGGGCGCGTGCCGCGCGCGATGCGATTGGCATCGGTGAACGGCGCCATGCCGTTACCGCCAGTGTCGAGGCTGTCGAGGTCAAGCGGTTGCGGATAAATCGAAGCCGGGCCACCGAAGTCCGAACCCATGTACCAACGCCTGGTCAGCTTTTCCACTTTTGCAAAGAAACCTTGCTGAAGCTCGTCCAGCACCGGCTCGGGCACGCCGCGCGCCGCGAGTTCTGCAAAGTCCGAGCCGCGCAACGCGTAAGTCGTTTTTGCGGCACGCATTCTGGAAACAATCGAGTCGGTGCTCATGCCGTGCGATGCGGCGCTGGTGATGGTCGAAATCGGGGTTACCGGCTTCAGGGCAAAGCTGCTGCAGCCAGCCAAGCCGATTGTTATCAATGCAACCGCAGCGGCAACCCGTTCGTAAAGCCTTTTGTGTTTGTACTCCATTCATTGCACCTTCACTTGCATCTTGCAACATTCACGACCGGCTTTGCGGGGCCGATAACACCCGGCCAATGACGGGCAATGCGCTTGCGCTGCCAACCTGCCCCGTAAACAGCCAGACTGCACCAAAGCGAAAAGTCGCTACTGTTCAACCCGGCGCCGTATGCTCGCATTCCGGTGCGTGGTGCCGGCGTTGCTTGCTTGCCGCGAGGACGGGCGCCGGAACTCTAACGCGGCATCCCGCCGCCGGTCCCGGCCGAAGTCGTCTTTCTCGTAAACTCGACGTGGCTGGCGAGATAAGTTGCCTGAAGCGCGTCGAGAGCTTCATAGGCCACACCCTGCTGCGCGAGGTTCGCGTAAACCGTTCCGGTTATCGCAGCGGTACGGCGCAGTGATATTGCGTTCGGGCTTTCAGCGTAGAGCACGGCGACACGCGACTTCAGAATCTTCTCGGCGACTTCCGTTGTCGATTGCCCGCTGTTGCTCATTGCCAGCACATCTTCGGGAGCTATCGGCTGACCGGATACCGCCGGGAAGGGCGGCACCCACGTGGGCACGCCAGGCGGGCGCGTGCCGTGTGTCATGCGCCCTACATCGGTGGTGGGCGCCATGCCGTTGCCGCCGGTGTCGAGGTTGTCAAGATCAACGGGCTGCGGATAAATGGTCGTAGGACCTCCCGCTGAGCGCCCCATGTACCAACGTTCAGTGAAAAGCTGGACATCGCCGAAGAACCGTTGCTGTAATTCATCGAGTACCGGTCCCGGCACCCCCCGCTCGGCCAGTTTCGCAAAGTCGGAGCCGCGTAAGGCATACGTTGTCTTTGCCGTACGGATGCCGGTAATGATCGATTCGCTGCTGGCGCCGCTCGCAGCGGCTTCGGTAATGGTTGAAATGGGTGTGACAGGGCGTGGTGTCAAACTCGCGCAACCGGCCAGGATGATACTGCCAATGGCTATCGAAGCGAACGTAAGGCCCAGTCTGTGTCCGCTATCCGTGTTGATCAAGTGCATGTTTTCTCCTTCGTTCCGTGGTGATTTCGGTGCCGTGCGCCGCCCTGCGCCAGCGGGCGCCGGGGGGCATGCAAACGGCACGTTCTCGGGTTGCTGCGGATCGCGCTGGCGCCAAACGAACCTGCGGTCGTTTGAGCACGGTACCGGGATGCGCGAGGCAGCGCGCCCTAATAGGAATAAGTATAGAACGGCGCAATTCCATAATACGGATAAGGGCAGCCGAAACACGGATAACCCCAGTAATGCCCGCGCCAATAGGGATCGCCGTAAATCAGGCGCTCCCGCCGCCGTTCACTGATGACATAAGCTTGCTGCATGTAGTCGAGCACTTCGGTAGACACGCCCTTGCCGTTCAGATCGAGTATCTGTGACGCGCTTAGCGGATAAACCGCGTTCGATTCGCGCAACAGAATGATGATCTGGTCGTTGGCCAGGCCATCCTCGCTCATTTGAACCACATCGGCCAGCGATGGCGCGGCAGGCCTGCTCGTGGTGGCGCACCCGGTCGATCCGAGTAGGCATAACAGGACGGCGCCGCAAACGCGACGCTGCCAACTTGACGATAGTGGCATGCTGGCTTCTTCATCCGCTCCTGGGGTTTCACTCGCGCTCATGTGTTTCGACCTCGCCTTGTTAGAGACAGCCTCGTTTCGAACGAGTTCGCCGAATCTGCAGAGCCGTTGCCACATTTGATGCGAATCAAAAAACCGTGCCGCCACTCCGGCATACTTGATCGAGCCATCTTTTCCAGTGAATGTTGCGTCGCATTGCAGGGCGTCGCCGAAATCTAACGACCCGGAGGACCTCAAATGAAGCATATTGTTGTTACATTGATTTTTGTATTGGCAGGGGCAGGTCTTGCCACGGCCCAGACGCCCGCGCAGACCATGCACGACACCTACTGCATGGTGTGCCATGACACTACGGTCTACACCCGGGAAAATCGTACCGCCACCGACTATGAAAGCCTGCGCGCCGAGGTTAACCGCTGGCAGTCCAATGTGTCACTTAACTGGAGTGATGCGGACCTTAATTCTGTGACGACATGGCTCGCCGAGCGTTATTACGGTTTCAGCTGCAGCCGGGAATGCTAAGGTTGTCCGTCTATCGATAACCGTATTACTTTGTAACGATTTCGCGGCTTGTGGAAGTGCATCATGCGCGGATGTCCGGCACCAGTTGTTGCTCCAGCATGGCGATCTGGTCTTTTAGCATCAGCTTGCGGCGCTTGAGGCGGCGAATCTGCAGTTCGTCGGTGAATTGGTCTCCAACCAGCCGGGCGATCACGTCGTCAAGGTCCCGATGCTCGATCCGAAGCCCTTCCAGCTTCTCCTCGATCAAGGCAATTTCTTCTTCGTCCAGTTCCGCGCTCATCATCCTTTCCCTCGTCGCAGATGCGATCGACCGTTGCTCGCCGTCAGTACGCGCATAAGCAGTTCCGTTAGGGAATCAAGTCCAGACATCATGCCGCATTGGAAAAGGCGCATGCTTCAGTAGCGGTTGTAAATCTCGATCGCTTTGAGAATTGACTTCTCTCGCTGGATGATTGGCATCATCTTGCTTTCTTTGGAGTCGTAGTCGGCGAGCAGGGCAACTACCTGTTCCGCCGCTGCTTGCGGCACGACCACCACGCCGTCGGGATCGCCGACGATGTAGTCCCCCGGGTTGACCAGCACTCCGCCACACATGACCGGAATTTGCTTTCCTGCCGCCACCATGCGCCCTACCGAGGTAGCGGGGCTAATGCGTCGTGCGAAAATCGGGAACTGCATTGCGCGAATTGCCGTGATGTCCCTGATCGCGCCATCGATTACCGCACCTTCGAGACCGCGAACCTGTGCCGTGGTGGCCATCAGGTTACCCATCGCCGCGATATCCAGTCCGTCCTGCATGACGTAAACCAGCACGCTGCCTGGTAAAGCCTCATCCAGTATCTGTAGATGATGAGGTGGATACTTCCGCGTGTCATTAGCCAGCGCCGGGCGCATGAGTGCTGTCGCTGCCTCGCCGACGATTTTCGCGTCATACAGCGGCTTCATGTCCGAATTCATCCAGCCTCGCGCGCCTGTCACGGCTTCTACCGCATCGGCTATATTTCCAGTGCTGTTCCCGGGTTTGCGTAAAGCATCCACGATCTGGGTGGGCGTCATCTCGGCAAACGCGAGCTGGGCGCTGAATGCGAGCAAAATGGCGGCGATAATGCGAAACGACATGTCAATATCCCTTGATCGGTATCTCTATCCAGTACAGGAAAATGGTACACCGAATTCAATCGCGTCGAAGCGCTCCCGGGCCCGCGCCAAACAGCACCACTAACAGAAGGCCTGGCCAGTGGTTTGGGCCGACTGGGCGCCGGCGCTGCGCAGGGCGCTTTACAGCTTGAACCACGGTTGAAAGGAGGCCTGCATGTACCTGTCTGACCGCCCCGCGGGGATCTACCCCATGCTTTATGCGTTTTTCTCGGGCGATGGCTCGCTTGACCGCGACGCCATGCGCCGTCAGGTGCATGCCTGTGTTGCCAATGGCGCTCACGGCGTCGCGGTGCTGGGCCTTGCCACTGAAGTTGCAAAACTCTCGGAGCACGAGCGTCATCAACTCGTCGAATGGGCCGCTGAAGATCTCGCCGGAGCCTTGCCGCTGGTGGTAACCGTTTTCGGTGACAGCGTTGATAAACAGGTGGAATTCGCCCGCTATGCCCAGCGATGCGGAGCAGCCTGGGTGATTCTCCAGCCGCCGCGACTGCCTGGTGCGACAGACCCGGAACTGGTGGCTTTTTTCGGCCAGGTAATGGATCGGCTCGACATGCCGGTGGCCATTCAGAATGCGCCCGAATACATCGGTATTGGCCTTGGCGAAGACGCCATTTCTGAGCTGGCGCGGCGCCACCACAATTTCTCGGTGCTCAAGGGCGAAGGCCCGGTTTTGCAAATTCGCCGCATCATCGAACGCAACGGCGACCAACTAGCGGTTTTTAATGGCCGGGCAGGGCTGGAGTTGACCGACAATCTGCGCGCCGGCTGCTCAGGCATGATTCCCGGAATGGACTCGTTTGACCTGCAGGCACGCTGTTTCGACTCAATGCGGAACGGTGACGAAGTCGGTGCCGATGCGCTCTACGCGGTCGCTTTGCCCGCCATTGTTTTTGCAATGCAGTCTATCGACCACCTGATCTGCTATGGCAAGCGTATGGCTGCCCGCCGCCTTGGGATCGAGCGTGTGTTCGATCGCTCACCCGGCATGTTGCCGACCAGTTTCGGCAACGATTGCGCCTGCCGTTACGCAGACGCATTGGGTCGGTTTGTCGGCATTGAAGGCGGGGATCAGTAACCGTCGCGGGCAACTTGCCTGGGGCTGATCAGTCTTCCCCGGAGCGCGAATGCGCCGGCTTGAAAACAGTTGCCTGGTCCAGATACTTGTCACGCATTCTGCGTCCCGGGATTCTTTCCGAGATTAGAACTTTTCTTTGAGTGCCCTGGCGGCTGAGGGCATCGACGTGGCCGGCCCAGTTCGGGTTGTCGTTTATCGCAAGTTCATCGTCGATAGTTTGCCGGGTCATTGCGAACTCCTGTAGTTGGTTGTTTTGCCGAGAAGTTGTTGCCTGGTCGTGGCGATGTTGACAGCGATCGGCGAGTTCCGGTTTGCCGGAAAGACGTGATTGCTTGGGCCATGGGGCTTCGGTATGGCGCTGTCCGCAATATGTGGCAGTGAGGCAAGTTTCCAATGAGAGCCATCTGCTGTCGCCTTCCGCTCATGCTCGCCGGTCGCAAACCTGGTGAGGTTGTCAGACGCCGGGATGATGGCGTCGCGGTTGGGCTGCTTGTCCGCCAATCTCCTGGAGAGGGGGTCAGTTCGGCAAAGTGCTCTGGGAGGGCAAAAAAGAAGGGGCCATGCGGCCCCTTCAAGCTTTCTCTTTAGGGGGAGGAGAAAAAGAGAAGATCAATTAACGCGATACACCGGTT
>DATKYN010000243.1:0-11982 GCA_035528435.1 Burkholderiales bacterium | reverse complement strand
GCCAAGGACCAGGAAGTCGTACTTCGATGGATCAGCACCAGCATCGTTTACATCAAACGCTGGCAAACCCGTCGCTTCGCTAATCCACGCGGCATACTCAGCCGTGCTGCCGTACGTACCTGAGAAAAAGATTGCGCCACGCATGCCGAATCCTTTCTTGTTATTCCACTGGCCACTGAGACCACTGGAATCAGGCCTTGCCACATAGCATCACTTCCCGACAACCACCCGGATCACCGTGGCGTAATGCACACCAAAGGCATCGGTTATCGCCTGCAATGAGAATAATGAAGAACAGACCGCGGCTTCACGCTCCCTTCTCATAGTCTTAAAATAAAAGGCGGTGGCCTGTATATTATTATGGCGCGCCCTATGGTGCTGCCTCAGGAGCCTTTCTCGCCACCACAACTGAGGTGACACGCTTCTTGTTCGTCAGCGCATCGCGCGAAGCAGGATCCTGCGGTCACGCCCACGCATCGCTCATTACAACTGGCCTTGATCTCGTCACAGGACACTCGACAGGCCTCAGGATCGCCATCCGGAGATTCGGCCGCGATGAAAAGTGCGCGCTCGATCGAATGCGCACCAGCACCATTCTTTTCGTTCGATTGTGAGGCGCTGCCGTCCCAGGCACTCACAGAGGTCGCGAGGAAAAGGCTGACCATCAGCGCTGTTGCGCTGATTCGTTTCATCGCTTTTGTTCGATTGATATTCAAAGTAAATCCGGCGCTGTTAGAGTAAGGGCGAGCAGTCTAACACCGGCCATGTAGACCACTCCTGAGGCATTACGTCAGGTCGAGAACCCTGCGCCGAGCCAGTCCGGCAGGAACACGCGTAAAGAGCCCCGAGCCCTTTAATGCCCTGTTTGATGAGCTATGGTGTGATAGAACGTATTCAGTTTTTCCTGATCGGCTCCCGTTCGAAGATCAGACTCGGTAACTTCAAGAGTGGCCACAGGTTGTTTGCCAATCAAGTCGGCCATTTGTCGGAAGGCGCGTTTGCCGCCAGACCCTCCCTCCGTGCAAAAGAACGCGACCTGGTTCAGTTTTGATTTGTGACCAGCTATATAGGCTCGCATTGGTGGCGAGAGGTTCCACGCCCAAATGGGCGTGCCCAAAATTATCAAATCATATTGTACGGGTTCTTTATGGGCCGATTGAATCGATCCGGGGCGTTTGAACATCGCGTCGCGACCAGCCGCAAGATATCTCGACACACCAGACCAGTCATTTACTTCTTTAATTTTTTCAATATCAGATCCATAGTTTGCCGCGATTGCTTCGGCAATCTTCTGCGTGTGTCCGGTGCGTGAAAAATATATAACGAGTGTTTTCATTGTCAGTTACGCAACACTTCAAGCCAATCTGGTTTGCACAAGAACAAAGGGTAACGCCTTCTTCCGTGTTCCCACACGCGCTGCCTAGAACTGCACGCGGCTCGTGAAGCCCCCGTCCACGATGATGTTGGTGCCGGTGATGAACGAGGCCGCCGGGCTGGCCAGGAACGCCACCGCGTTCGCCACCTCTTCGGGTTTGCCCATGCGGCCCATGGGCACACCCGCCCGGACACTCTCGTAGGTGGCGGGATCGTTTTTCTTGACGTTGTCCCAGGGGCCGTCCTTATGAAAGATCGGGCCAGGCGATACGCAATTGAAACGAACGCCATCCTTCGCATATTCCTGTGACAAGCTGTTCGCGTGAGTGATGAGCGCAGCCTTTAGGGCATTGTAAGAGCGCGGCCCCCGGAACGCATCAACGGCCGCCGTGCTGGTAATAAAGATTACGCTGCCGCTGCCTGAAGCCTTCAGTCCGTCGATGGTGGCTTCCATCAAGCGCACGGCACCCAGCACATCTACCTCGAAGGTCTGGCGCCAGGCGGCCTCGTCCAACCCGCCCCAGCCGCTCACGTTGTGCACAACGATATCCACGCCACCCAGGGCGCCGATCGCGTTGGCCGCGAATCCGCGCAGGGCCGGGCCATCCGAGGCATCCACCGCCTCCCCATAAACCTTACCCCCATGCGCCTTGAGGGCTGCCGTCATCGCCTCCACGGCCGCTGGGGTCCGCGAACAAATCGCCACATCCGCCCCTTCCCGCGCCAGCCGCTCGGCAATCGCCCCACCAATGCCTCGAGTGCCGCCCGTCACGAGTGCTTTTTTACCTTTGAGTTCCAGATCCATTTTTCTTTGCTCCTGAATGTTCAAATGTGGCGCCGCCACGGGTAGTCAATGCCGCATAAGAGGGGGTGCACCACTTTACCCTTGTCTTCTCTCGGTCGCCAACGAAGCCGATACTGCAACACTCGCCCTCTTGGTCGTCCTGTCACGAGTGTGGATAAAGGGTAGCGCCCCCTTTTCTCAGAGGCTACATCGAATGGGGGGGGCAAAGACAAGGCCTGACTCCATGATTGCCGCATGGTTGTCGTCATTCCTGGAAGAACTGGGAACAGACCACGGTTTCTGTTGATCGCGTCGTTCCGTTACAACCAAAAAACCGTGGTCTACCCCTTATTACTTGTTTATTACTTTTGCCCTTTATTACTGCTTAATTAATCCTTACCATTTTCAGTCAACCGGAGCCACGCCGGATACGCTCATCACGCTAGCGCCGCCCTCCTATCAGCCTAGGGAATCAATATTGTCGAGCCGGTCGTCTTGCGATCTTCCAGATCGCGATGCGCCTGCGCCACGTCGGCCAGCGGATAGGTCTGGTTGATGTTGATCTTCACCTTGCCTGATATCACCACATCGAAAAGCGCATTGGCGCCTTCGCTCAGAATTTCCGGGTTACGCGTGTGGGTCGCCAGGGTCGGCCGGGTTACATAGAGCGAGCCCTTCGGCCCCAGAATATTGGGGCTAAACGGATCGATCGGACCCGAGGCGTTGCCGTAGGTCACAAAGGTGCCGAACGGACGAAGCGAGTCGAGCGACGCTTCGAAGGTCGCTTTTCCGATGGAATCATAGGCCACGGCGACGCCGTCGCCGCCGGTAAATTCTCGGGCTTTTTCGGCGATGTTTTCAGTGGAATAATTGATCACATGGGTGGCACCGGCGGCTTTGGCTAATTCGGCTTTGGCTTTCGAGCCGACGCATCCGATGACTATCGCGCCCAGGGCATTACCCCATTGACAAAGAATCTGACCGACACCGCCCGCTGCCGCATAGACCAGGATCGGATCACCGGGCTGAACCTTGTATGTCCGATGCAGCAGGTAGTGGGCGGTCATGCCTTTGAGCATCATCCCGGCAGCGGTTTCGTCAGTGATGACGTCAGGCAGTTTGGCGACCTTCCAGTCGGGGATCAGACGTTCCTGGGTGTAGGCGCCCTTCACCATGGGGTAGGCAACCCTGTCGCCCACCTTGACGGTGGTGACGCCGTCACCAACGGCGGAAACGATGCCGGCACCCTCCATACCAATAATCTCGGGGAAATCCTTGAGCGGGTAGAGGCCGGAGCGAAGATAAACGTCGATGTAGTTCAGGCCACAGGCCGTCTGGGTCAGTTTGATTTCACCAGGGCCGGGATCGGCCACGTCGACGTCCGCAGTTTGAAAAACTTCCGGTCCGCCGGTCGCGTTGATGATGATGGCTTTGGTCATTGCTTTTCTCCGTTTGGGAATTGTTATGCAGGGTTGGCCCTATCATCCTGATGAGGGTGGTGCGCAAACTGCGAACCAGGTTAAAACCTGGACAGGTGGATTATCCTCAGTACCGGCATGATGAACCCGGCATCGGGTCAGCGCTCGACCCTACGCCATCCAGTTCATCCGCCTTGGTGCAAGCCCGGCCTGATTCTAAAGCCCGAACAGCACGTCACAGCGGATAACGTATTTTACGCCCGCGGTAATCGGTTCCGAGCCGTGTACGCAGTGCAGCGGGTGCACTCCGTGCGGGAAACACAAAGCGCCACCGAGAGGCGTGCGCACCTCAACGCTGTCTCTGAGATTTTTCCCTCCGACATAGACCTTTCGTTTACGGGGTCGGAGCCCTTTTCGTTTACTACTCAGCGCGTGATAACTGAATCTCGGCGCGCTTGGAGTTTCGTTTCTGGCATCAACAACAGCCTTCTAAGCCTCTGAAAAACGCGCATTTCACGTGGCGATAATTGTGAATCACTGCGTTGGAGAGGTCCGACCCCGGTCAGTAATCTGATTCGTGGGACAATAAAAGCGTAACCATCGATGGGCAATCCCATGAAATCTTCCGAGTACGAAGCGCGCACCGATCTTGCCGCGGCGCATCGCCTCGCCGTTCGGCATGGCCTGAACGAAGGGGTCTGGAATCACATCAGCCTGTTGCACCCAGACAACGACGATCACATGCTGATATCGCCGGGGCATATGCACTGGTCACAGGTCAGCGCGAGCAACCTTGCGCACATGGATGCCGAAGGGAACATGCTGTCGGGCGAGCGTCCGCCCATTCGCGCTGGCTGGATCATTCACTACCCGGTACACAAGGCCCGCCCGGACGCCCGGTGTGTACTGCACGTCCACGCGCCATACATCACCGCCATGTCGATTCGCAAAGACATGCTGTTTGAAACCCGTTCGTCCCAGCAAGCAACGCCGTTTCACAACGACATCGTCTACTACGACGTCTATGACGGGCTGCTCGACAGCGAGTCCGAGGGGTTTCGCATGGCCGAAACGCTTGGCGACAAGCGCGTGCTCATGCTGCGCAACCACGGTGCGCTCATCGCCGCCCCCAGTGTCGCGATGGCCTACCTTTATGTTTATCAGCTCGAACGCGCCTGCATGTACCAACTGCTGGCCGTTGCCGGTGGCGGCGAAATGCAGCTGATTCCGGAAGACATCGCGTCGGAGATGGCTGCCCAGTCACGCGCTGCGACAAGTCACGGACACTGGGACGGGATGAAGCGCTGGATCGAGGCCGTCGAGCCGGACTTCAAGGACTAGTCGTAAAGGGCTCTGCGCTCTTTGGTTCTTCAGTAGCGCGAGCAATACATCGCGAAATCGTGGAAGCGAACGTCTAGGGTTTCTGTGCCCGTCAGCTCAACTCCAGGTGGTACCCGCCATATTTTCGGATGTTGACCACCCCGGTATCGAGGATCAGATACTGCCCCTTGATACCCGTCAAGGTGCCCTCGAAGACCGGTTTTTTGTCAAAGTTGTGAGAGACGATCTTCGTCGGGTATTCCTCAACCGGATACGCGATCTCGACAGTGTCGGCGTCCGCCACAGCGGTCCCCGGCAATTCGATTCCGGACGAGTTTTCCGCGTGCAGTTTCAGGATGGCGTCGCGCTCGGTCGCGAGGTCCCGAGGCTCGGCCGGGCCCTGCAGCATCTTTCGCCAGTTCGTCTTGTCGGCGACGTAGTTTTTCAGCGCAATCTCGACTTGACCAGATTCGAGTCGGGTCCCGACACGCCGAATCGCGAGCCCCTGGGTCGCGCCCTGGTCGATCCATCTGGATACAGGTTCGACGCCACGGGTAATTCCGACTTTCAGCGACGATGCGTTCGAGAGATAAACCGTGTGCGGGATCATGCAGTTCGCTTCGCCCCATTCCGGTTCGCGGCAAGTCCCCTTCGAGAAGTGACAGAGTTCCGGCTTCACGACGCAGCTGTCGCAACTCGCGAGCCGGGTGAAGCAAGGGTAGCAATGGCCCTGGGCAAACGACTTGTTGATTTTCCGGTCGCAACTCACACAGGTGATGACTTGCTTGAACTCGAGCTTGAATGACTTGCCAATTCGATCGTTGAGATCGACGTCGAGAGAGCCGAGGGGGAGAGCGTACCGAACCGGCTTCCCCGCTTCGAATGCCGTCTTCATCTTGCGAACCGAACCTTGCATATCTTCCTCCGGCAATGCGCGCCCGGCGCGATCGCAGTTCCATTCAATCGGGGGTCAGGTCCAGAAACGTAGTCTTACACTACCCCGCCACACCTCTCCAACGTTCGTGAAGTATATCGCGGGGTGCCCGGCAATTCGATACGTACGGGGCACAACACGACGCTGGTAGCATCGCATGACTACGAATCTCGACCTGACACCTTGCGCCGCTGCTCTGCCGTGTCCCTTATTACAATTTTGAATTCGCTGCGGGAAACAACCTGTTGATCAGCACGGCGACAAGGGCGCCAAGCATCACGCCTGCAGTGTTTGCCAGCAGATCCCACCATTCCCCGTGCCGGTTCACCAGGGGCTGTAGCAATTCAATCGCCCCGCTGTACAAAATGAAAAACAAACCGAGCACCATCCACCCGGCCGGTTTTCGTAGTGCGACCGGCAACATCAAGAACGCATACGCCAGAACGTGATGTGCCTTGTCACTGCCTGGTGCTGGTGGTAACTGGCTTAGCGGCCAAAGAGACAAAACGGTAATAGCAGAAAGGGTTACCAGCATTGCTGCAACCCAGTTGGTTTTTATCAGGAACAATAGTCTATACATCGAGCGAATCTGGGAGTTAACTCAGCGCCCCCAGCGAGACCCGTCAGGTGGTCGCCAGTGACAGATGAGTGACAAATTGAGACGGCGTCGAATTATCGAGAGTAATTAGACTTAACAAAAATCGTCACTGAACCTATCTATTGCGCGAAGGCTAATCAGGCCGGGTGCTATGTTGCAAGACCTGCTCCCGTGCTTCGTGCACGCTCGACACCGGGAAACCGTGGACTATCCCCTATTATCAGACCTGACACCGGGATTTTGTTAATTTTGTCGACGGTGGGAAAGGTAGTGCAGCAGGGTCGGCGAAGGCTACCTGTCCAGGCCTGACGTTAGATCGCGTTACCCCGCGAGGTTTCAACGCCGCAGAATTGCCCACCAACGTGCCACATTAAGCAGGCTCATCAGCGACGCGGATACATAGGTCAGCGCCGCCGCCCGCAACAAACGCCGGGCATGTGGCTCATCACGCACAGCCAGAATATTCTGCTGCTTCAGTAACGGCATGGCACGCCCAAAGCTGGCATCGAATTCAGTCGGCAGCGTCAGCAGATGCATCACCACGCCCGACCCCAGTGTCAATAAACCGCCAGTCGCCATCAACAAACCCGCAATCGGCGCCCGCGTAATGCCAATGATCAACGGCGTAGCCATCAACAGCGCGGCGCCGGTTTTCTCCACCGGGCCGACCCAGCGCACGAGCCGGGTACGCCAGATAAGAGGCATGTAGCCGCTAGCGTGCTGGAGCGCATGGCCAACCTCATGCGCCGCAATCGTGATGGCCGTTAGCGAGCAGTCTTCATAGTTTTGCCGCGACAGTCTGACCATGCGTTGCGCCGGATCGTAGTGGTCGCCCTTCTCGGTGATTTCAGTCCCGACTTCCTGCAGGCCGAGTTCGTCGAGAAGGCGGCGCGCCACTTCGCCACCGGAGTTGAGATAACGGTCGACGGGTTTGCTATAGCGGCTCATGATCCTGTTCACCCACATTGAAGGGCCCAGAACAGCCGCCAGCAGTAAGAGGATGATGATCAGGTACGGCATTGCACCGCTAGCCTAACGCCTTTTACTTTAACGTGGCCACCATCAGATACATGGTAGCCACATAGCGTCATGCTGCGCTGACCACATGGACGCCATGGGCAGGCTCAACAAACGCAAATTCCAGGGACACCGAGAAACCGTGGTCTGTTATCCCCTGTTACCCCGAAAACGCTCGCCCGCTTCCTTAAGCCAGTCCAGGTAGGCACGATAGTCACCATCTTCAAAGAGGACCGATTCGCGGCTATGGCCGCGCTGCCTGGGATTCTTGCCGCCCATCAGTAAGCCATTTGTATCGTTAGTGCCTCTATGCTAACGTCATTTCCTATGCCGTCTTGGCATTTAATACCAGAGGAGGCCCCTGACGACTAATCAGTTGAATTCAAAATGAAAATACACTCGTGATTCCAAATAGAGAAAGTAAACGACCTTGATATGACTATCAGGTCCGACTACGCCAAGGAGAAAAACAATGAACCGATTGATGGCATTGGGTAGCGCGGTTTTGGCAGTGACACTCTTTTCCGGCTGTGCATCGCAACAGACGGCACCGAGCAAGGGTGTGGATTCGGCCGCATGGGCCGAGGCATTCGAGGGATGGGGAGCCGCGATGGCGGCCGGCGATATCGACGGCTTGGCCTCGGGCTATGCCGACGATGCCGTGCGCATCCATCCGATGGCCGGTACCCTCGAGGGTAAACAGGCCCAGCGTGACTTTCTCCAAATGCTTTACGACAACTTCGACAATCAGGAGGTAGTGGTCCACAACCATTGCGCCAAGGGCAATACGGTTTGGCTCGAATTCACCTGGACTGGACGGCATATGGAGTCCGGGAAAATAATAAACCTGGACGAGATGAATATTCTCGAAGTGAATAGCGCGGGCAAGATCGCCAGCCAAAAGCAATACTTCGACAGCGCTTCCTTCAACAAGCAGATGGAATAGGACTGCAACCGGGCGGCTCCGATCTTCGACGCCTGATAGTTCAAACTGGTGTTTCGAGATCATCAGGGCGGACTGGGCAGGTATGCCTTCTTGCTCTTGATGATGGCGCCGCGAACTCCATCCAGCCGTCCCGCCGTCTGACGTACTGACCCAATCGGGAGGAGCCAACCGGCTCTTCCCGATCCTGCTGAGCGCAAAGGGCTGTGACTCCTTTAATTTGACCCCTTTAACTTCGTAATTAACTTGTTCGAAATATCCGGGTCAGCTCAGTCTGGCCCTATTATTTCTTTCGAGGTGCCCGGGATCGACGCTGTGCTCATGAACAGATTCCTGCCACATGCAGCGACGACGCGCGCTACTTTAATCAAGCATGAACATCACTCAAACTCGATCAGCAGGTCATGGGCTTCGATGTTCATGCCCACCGCAGCCGGAACCGACTTGATCTTGCCGTCGCGCTCGGCGCGCAGCAGCGTTTCCATCTTCATGGCCTCGATCGCGAGCAGTGCGTCGCCGCGCTCGATCTGCTGGCCTTTCTTTACGCTGATGCTGACGACGCGCCCGGGCATTGGGGCGGCAATGTGCTTCGGGTTGTCCGCGTCTGCCTTCGGGTGGGTCTTGACGACCTGCGCGCGACTGTGGTCCGCGATGTCGACCGTGCGCGGTTGGCCATTGAGCTCGAAAAAGACGCGGCACCGCCCCTTGTTATCGACATCGCTTATGCCGAGCAAACGGATGATGAGCCGCTTGCCGCGCTCGAGCTGGATCTCGATCTCCTCTTGCGGCTTGAGTCCGTGGAAGAAGACCGGCGTCGGCAGCACGCTGATATCTCCGTAGCGGCGCTGCACCTTCGCAAACTCCTCGAATACGGCCGGATAGAGCAGATAGGAGCAAAGCTCCTGGTCACTCAGGCGCCGCCCGATGCGTTTCTCGGCCTGGGCGCGCTCGGCGTCGAAGTCCGCAGGCGGCATCAGTGCGCCCGGGCGTTCGGTCAACGGTTTCTCGCCCTTGAGAATTTTTTTCTGAAGCCCTTCCGGAAAACCGCCGACGGGCTGGCCGAGATCGCCGCGAAACAAGGACACCACGGACTCGGGGAACGCGATTTCCTTGTCGGGATCGACGACATCTGCGGTGGTCAAGTCGCCAGTGACCATCGCAATGGCCATGTCGCCGACGACTTTGGACGTGGGCGTCACCTTGATGATGTCACCGAAGATCTCGTTGACATCGGCGTAACGCTCGGCAACCTCGGGCCAGCGATGGGCCACACCGAGCGCGCGTGCCTGCTCGCGCAGATTCGTGTACTGGCCGCCCGGCATCGCATGACGGTAGACGTCGGCCGTGCCGGACCGAATATCGCTCTCGAATCCCACGTAGTATTCGCGCACAAGTTCCCAGTAGCGTGAGATCTCCCGGATTGCCTCACGATCAAGTCCAGGGTCGCGCGCATCGCCGCGCAGTGCGTCGACGACGGAGCCCAGGTTTGGCTGCGAAGTCAGGCCGCTGACCGAAGCCATTGCGAGGTCGACGGCATCGACGCCCGCCCGCACGGCTGCGAGGACGGACGCGGCACCGATGCCGCTCGTATCGTGCGTGTGAAAATGAATCGGCAAGCCGACTTCCTGCTTGAGCGTGGTCACGAGCTTCTCGATCGCCGCGGGCCGGCAGACACCGGCCATGTCCTTGATGCCGAGAATATGTGCGCCCGCCTTCTCGAGTTCGCGCGCCATTCCGACGTAATAGGCGAGATCGTATTTGTTCGGCGCCGGAGATAACAGATCACCGGAATAGCAAATCGTTGCCTCGCAGAGCTTGCCGGACTCGAGCACAGCGTCGAGCGCGACGCGCATGTTCTCGACCCAGTTCAGCGAATCGAACACCCGGAACAAATCGACACCGCTTTGCGCGGCCTGTGCGACGAAGGCCTGCACGACGTTATCAGGGTAATTGGTGTAACCGACCGCGTTCGAGGAACGCAACAGCATCTGCAGCAGGATGTTTGGCGTGCGCGTCTTGAGGATCTCGAGCCGATGCCATGGATCTTCCTTGAGAAAGCGCATTGCGACGTCGAAAGTGGCCCCACCCCAACACTCCAGCGATAGAAGCTGCGGCAAGCGCTCGGCATAGGCAGGGGCAATCTTGACGATGTCGTCTGTTCGCATGCGCGTTGCCAACAGCGACTGATGCGCATCGCGCATGCTGGTGTCGGTGATCATCACCTCAGGTTTTGCGAGCAGCCACTTCGCAAAACCTCCGGCACCGAGTTCCTCGAGCTTTTGCACTGTGCCCACGGGCACCTCGCCACTGCGCGCCGGCAGGGGCACCGGCGCCCTTGCTGCCGGTTCGATTCGCCCGGCAACTTCGACATTGCCTTTGACAATGACATCGCCGATGAAGCGCAGCAGTCTCGTCGCGCGATCGCGTCGGCGCGGAAACTCGAACAACTCCGGCGTCTCGTCGATGAACCGCGTTGTGTAATCGGCATGCAAAAACTTCGGATGCGTGATGAGTTGCTCGAGAAAGAGCAGGTTCGTCGCCACACCGCGGATGCGAAACTCCCGTAACGCCCGGTGCATGCGCATGACTGATTCTTCGGGTGTCGAAGCCCAGGCCGTGACCTTCGTAAGCAGGGAATCGTAATACGGCGTGATCAAGGCGCCGGAGTAGGCCGTACCCCCATCGAGACGAATGCCGAACCCTGAAGCGCTGCGGTAATTGCGGATTCGGCCGTAGTCCGGAATAAAGTTGTTCTCCGGATCCTCGGTCGTGACACGGCACTGCAGCGCGTTACCGTCGAGGCGGATGTTCTCCTGCGTCGGAACGCCGCTGTTGGCCTCGCCGATGCGCGCACCTTGTGCGAGGCGAATCTGCGCCTTGACGATATCGATTCCGGTGACTTCCTCGGTGACGGTGTGCTCGACCTGAATCCGCGGATTGACCTCGATGAAATAAAACTCGCCGGTGTCGCTATCCATGAGGAATTCGACCGTGCCGGCGTTACGGTACTGCGCGGCTTTGGCGAGGCGCAGAGCATGCGCGCAGAGCACGTCGCGTTGCTCCGTAGACAGATAAGGTGCCGGTGCGCGCTCGACGACTTTCTGGTTGCGCCGCTGCACCGTGCAGTCGCGCTCGAACAAGTGCACGATATTACCGTGCGCGTCGCCGAGAATCTGAACCTCGACGTGACGCGCGCGCTCGACGAGTTTCTCGAGATAGACCTCATCGTTGCCGAATGCGGCTTTGGCCTCCCGGCGTGCAGCGGCAACGCTCTCCTCAAGCTGCGCGGCTTCGCGAATCACGCGCATGCCGCGGCCGCCACCGCCCCAGCTCGCCTTGAGCATGAGCGGGTAGCCGACTTGTTCGGCAAGCTTCGCTACAGCGGCGAGATTATCGGGTAACGGTCCTGTCGCCGGCATGACCGGCACGCCGGCGCGCTCTGCCAGCGTCCTCGCGCTCACCTTGTTTCCGAGTGCGCGCATGACTGCGGACGACGGACCAATGAAGATGATGCCGGCTTGCACGCAAGCGTCGGCGAAGTCGGGGTTTTCGGACAGAAAGCCATAGCCCGGATGAATTGCATCAACGCCTGCT
>DATKYN010000242.1:0-9565 GCA_035528435.1 Burkholderiales bacterium | reverse complement strand
CGGTTGTCACCGGAGCGATCCGGCAAGGCACGGCGAGCGCATTTTCTGTCGGTGATCAGCGCGCTTTCGGGGGCGCTGGTGCTGGCACGCTCAGTGAACGACGCGGATGTTTCGGGCGATATTCTCGATTCGGTAAGGGCAACGCTTCTCGCAGAGGAAAAACGCCGACAGGCCGCCCACGCGGTGCGGCAGAAAACCGAAACCAACAAACAAGTACGTTAGTGCAGGATTTATGAACAGTCTTCAATCCGGGGGGAATATGAAAAGTGCAGGAAATTCGAGTATGAGACGGCAGGTGGAATTCCTGTTTGATTTTGGCAGTCCGACGGCTTATCTGGCCTATACACAATTACCCAAGATCGCGGCAGAGAGCGGGGCAGAGATTCTGTGGCGGCCGATCCTTCTGGGCGGGGTGCACAAGGCCAGCGGCAACACAAGCCCCATCACGGTAGCGGCAAAAGGGCGCTGGATGTTCGACGACATCGATCGCTGGGCGAAACGCTACGGCGTGCCATTTACGATGAATCCGGCTTTTCCGGTCAACACGGTTGCGCTGATGCGCGGTGCGGTTGGCGTGCAGATGAAAATGCCCGGCGATTTCATGACCTACGTCGATGCCGTTTTCAAGGCGATGTGGGCGGAACCGCGCAACCTGGGCGACGCCGGGGAAGTTGAAGCGGTGCTCAAACAGGCGGGCCTCGATGCCGGAAAAATCTTTGCCCTGGTCGGCGAGCAGGAAATAAAGGATAAACTCAAATCCAATTCTGACGAAGCGGTCTCACGTGGTGTATTCGGCGCACCGACGTTTTTCGTTGGCGATCAGATGTTCTTCGGTCAGGACCGTCTCGACTTCGTTGCCGAGGCCCTTGAAGCGAAACCGCTGTAAACAGACACCAAAAGAAAACAGACACGAAGAAAACTGAAAGCGAGGAAAGCATATGGCTTACGAGGCAATGGGTTTCGAGATGCGCGACAACGTGGCGTGGGTGACGTTTAATCGCCCGGATGCACTCAACGCGATCAACGCCCAGGCGACACACGAGTTCTACGATATCGTCAATCGCATCAGCTGCGACCATTCGGTTCGGGCGGTTGTGCTGACCGGTTCGGGCGATCGCGCGTTTTGTGCCGGTGGCGATGTCGCCGAGTTCCATGCAAAAGGTGATGATGTCGAAGCCCTGGTCCGCGAGATGACCGGCGTGCTGCACGTTGGGATCTCGCGCCTGGCGTGGCTGCCGGCGCCGGTGATTGCCGCGGTCAACGGTGTCGCTGCCGGTGCCGGGCTCAGTTTCGCGGCCTGCTGCGATCTGGCGATTGCCGCGGATACCGCGAAATTCACCAGTGCCTATACGCATATCGGCCTGACACCCGACGGCAGTTCCACGTTTTTTCTGACACGTCTGCTGGGCCGGCGCCGGGTGATGGAAATGTACATGACCAACCGGGTGCTTTCGGCGCAGGAGGCGCTGGACTGGGGACTGGTCAATCGCGTTGTGCCAGCCGCTGATCTGATGAGCGAAGTGACCAAACTCGCTAACCAGCTTGCCAGCGGACCGACCCGGGCCTACGCCGGTGTCAAGAAGCTGGTGATGATGTCGCCGAACGATACGCTCGAGTCGCAGATGGAGCGCGAAACGCGAGTGATTGCGGAAATGGCAAGAACGAAAGACGCGCGCGAAGGTATCAGCGCCTTTGTCGCGAAACGCAAGCCGACTTTTACCGGCGAGTGACTTCAGACACAAACCATCAGACCGGAACAGGGAGTGACATGGCAATTTCCGCAAAACCGTACGCCGAGAAAAAGTTTGTCGATATCAACGACAGCCGCATGGCCTATATCGACGAAGGCGAGGGCGATGCCATCGTGTTCCAGCACGGTAACCCGACGTCATCGTATTTGTGGCGAAATGTCATGCCGCATTGCAAAGGCCTCGGGCGGCTCATTGCCTGCGATCTGATCGGGATGGGCGACTCGGAGAAACTGAATCCGTCCGGGCGTGATCGTTACAGCTATACGGAGCAGCGCGAGTTCCTTTATACCCTGTGGGACAAGCTCGACCTTGGTGACAACGTGGTGTTTGTCATTCACGACTGGGGTTCGGCGCTCGGGTTTGAATGGGCCAACCGGCATCGCGACCGGGTACAGGGTATTGCCTACATGGAAGGCATTGTTACACCGCTTACCTGGAACGACTGGCCAGAGAACGCGACCCGCGTATTCCAGGGGTTTCGCTCCGAGTCCGGCGAAGAGATAGTGCTGAACAAGAACCTGTTCGTTGAAGGGGTGCTGCCAAGCGCGGTGATGCGCGGGCTGACGGAAGATGAAATGGCGGTGTACCGCAAGCCGTTCGCAGAACCGGGAGAAGACCGCCGGCCGACCTTGTCATGGCCGCGCCAGATCCCGATCGAAGGGCGGCCGGGTGACGTCGTCAAGGTAGTGGAGGATTACGGGCGCTGGCTTGCGCGAAGCGATCTGCCGAAGCTGTTCATCAACGCTGATCCGGGATCGATACTGGTCGGTCGCCAGAGAGAAATCTGCCGCGCCTGGCCGAATCAGACCGAAGTCACCGTCAAGGGCACACATTTCATCCAGGAAGACAGTCCGGATGAGATCGGCACTGCGGTTGCCGAATTCGTGAGAGGTCTTCGCAGCTAAGATGGAAATTCGCAGGTGAGTGCAGGTTGCCGGGTTGCAACAGGCTGGACGGGGCTTGATGGCAAAGCCGCTTGATCTGATGCTGGTTGGCGCCACCGGCGTGGTCGGTACTCAGGTGCTGGCCCTGGCGCTGGCCGATTCGCGTTTTGCGAAAGTGGTGGCGCCAACACGGCGGCCGCTGCCGGCGAATGAGAAATTGCTCAACCCGGTTGTGGATTTCAACGCACTGCCGGCCGACGCGCCATGGTGGAAAGTGGATGCAGTGATCTGCACGCTGGGCACGACCATCAGGGCGGCCGGGTCGCAGGCGGCGTTTGCCGCTGTCGATCTCGAACTGCCGGTTCGCATCGGGAGGTTTGCGCGACAAGCCGGCGCAACGCATTACGCCCTCAATTCATCCATGGGCGCGAGCCACAAGGGAAATTTCTATCTGCGCACCAAGGCCCAGGCGGAAACGGCATTGCGCGCGATCGGTTATCCGTTTTTCACCATCGTGCGCCCGTCGCTGATTGATGCAAAGCGCGAACATGCCCGGCTACTGGAGTCTGCCGGTATTGTACTGATGCGCGCCCTGGGGCCATTGATCCCGCGTCGTTACCGTGTCGTCAAACCGGATCGCATTGCCCGCGCGTTGGTCGAGGGCGCGTTGACACAAACGCCGGGCGAGAACATCGTCGAATCGGAACATTTGTAAATCAGGATCGCAACACGGTTGGTTGAAGCGACCTGGTGCAAGGCACGTCATCGTTCACCGGGTTCGTTGCATGGCTGCAACATGAGCAGACGCAAAAAAACGCTATGTTTTAGCTGTTTGATTCACGGTCCGGTTCGCTTGTAAAAATCCCTTGACTTTGTGTTTTGGAAAGCGCCAACTCGTACTGTGATCGCGTGCAAGAGTTGGGGTAGGTTCTCAAGCTAAAGTACAACGATTAGGTTGTTGCCCAGTACATTCGCTGTTGCGCTCGTCGTAACACTACGATGTGCCTGATGCGGACTGGCGACGACCACTTTGGCCCCTAGGTTTGAGGGTTACTTCTGCTGGAGCCGCGGCACGCAGTATCGAGGGCGTAACGAGAGTTGCGCCCTTTCAATTTTCGGGTTCGTAAAGTCACCGCCGCCGCGTCGCGCGACATTGCGCAGATGTGACCGGGTGCCGCCCGCTGACGACATGCGCTGACCCGCGCGCCCTCCCGTATTTACAGCAATCTGGTCATTTTCGGCACCATGGTTATGGTGCAGTCATTTAGATCAGCGAAAGCGCCCGCGGTGAAACGAGTCAGAAATCGTAGGCAATCGAAACGGTAAACCGGAAATCATCCCGATCCGGCACCGTTCCATCTGATTTCGGCTGTGGGTCCTCGGTGCGGTCCCAGGTCAAGGTGAGGTCGAGATCAAGGTTGCCGGTGATGTCCGATGACAGCGTCGTCACCGCGTTCTGGATAATGCTGCCGTTTTCCTCATCCACCACACGCACGCTGTACTTGATGTAGTAATCCAGCCGACTGGTTAACTCCGTATCAAAGGTAGTCCCCAGTGTGAGGGCAGGTGAGGTGTTGCCTGCATCATTGCCGGCCTCGACGGAAACCGCTTGCTTGTACAAGGCGCCGATTCCGGCGGAGATATCCCACTCGGTCTTTTGGGTGCGCGTAATGTCGTAGCCGATACCGGTTCCGATGGTGAGCTGGTTCTGGATGTTCTGGAACTTGTCTCGAAAATACTCCGCAAACACAATGCGCCAGTACATTCTGGAGGTTCTGAAAGAGTCGAAAAACGTATTGATCCGGTGGTTGTTCTGTGTTTCGATTCCGGCGGTTTCGCTGAAATTACCGCGGTAGTCGACGTGAAAGCGCGATTCGGCTTTTCGTCGCTCGGCGAGAAATGTCAGAGCGGCATCCGCCACGTCCGAGTTGCCGCTGCGAATATTCGCACCGATGCCCAGTTTTCCCGACCACAAATCGGCCTCCTTTTGTGTGCCTTTGGCGATGGTGAGGATCTGATCGCGGTCGATCGTCGTTAGATTGGGGCTGGCACCAATCGTCGCAGTGTTGCCGATAAGGGTTAACTGGCCGAACGCCGTGAGCGGTTGAGGTTCTCTTGCCAGGGTGAAATTGGCGAACGCCGAGTACGGTTCATCAGCGCCTGTCGTGTCAGAGTACCTCACGGCCTGTGGTCCGGCCGAGCGCAGCGACTTCACTTTGTCCCAGTCAAATTTCAGCGACTTGAGTTTATCGCTTTCGAACTCCAGCTCGAAATTGTAGAAGCCCTTGATTTCGCCCTTTAGCCATTCGCCGGAAGTCAGCTGCAACCAGTCGAATCCGGAATCAGGCGGCGGAAAGAATGCTTCCCAGGGGTCTACAGTTTCTGACACCGGTGTCTTTGCCGCTTCCCTGGCCACAGGCTCTTGAACCACTGTTTCTGCGGATCCGTCGGGCGGCGTCACCTCCCCGGGAAGCCCGACCTCCGATGCCGCATCCATGGTTTCCGTTTGCCGGGCGTCTGGCGTCTGTGCGAGAACACTGGCCGGGTGCATACCGGCGGTCAACAGAAGCACGCACACTGCGAAGAGTTGGAAACGCGCAGCGCTGCGATCTGAATGGGATTGATTATTCAAGGGACTCGATGTTTGCGTGCCAAGCGGCAGGCGGTTCAATGCAGTCGCATATTGTTCAAGATCATCTGTCACCTGCGGGTCAGCATCTGGAATTTCCGACATTCTAAACCGGGAAGCGAGCATCTGGCGTTGACTGGTGCGCTCCGGGCGTTATGTCGGGCCGATGCCTGCGCCTTTGCCGCGTCTTCGGCCAATCCACTTGTGGATTTCCACGGCCACAAACACCACGCTCGACGCGACCAGGCAAAAAAACAGTTCGTAAGGCGGCAACGGCGTGGTCCGGAAGACCGCGTTGAGTTGCGGAATGTAGATTGTGGCCATCTGCAGCGCGATTGTGAGGAGCACCGCGCCGAGCAAGGGTTTGTTGGATAACAGCCCGATTGCAAACAGCGACTGGTTTTCCGAACGCAATGCCATCACCTGTCCGACCTGCGACAGCGTCAGCACGGTAAACACCATCGTTTGCCAGTGCTCCGAACCCGTATGCAGGGCGAAGGCTTGCACCGCCAGTGTTACGCCGGCCATCAGCAATCCGACCCACAGCATGTGTTGCCACATACCTCTCGAAAACACCCCTTCCTGCGGTGGACGCGGCGGGCGTTTCATTACATCTTTCTCGGCCGGCTCGCTGGCAAGCGCCAGACCCGGTAATCCATCGGTGACGAGATTGACCCAGAGAATATGGATTGGCAGCAACGGAATGGGCAAGCCGAGCAGCGGCGCCAACGCAATGGTGAGGATTTCGCCGGAGTTGCTGGTCATCGTGTAACGGATGAACTTGCGGATGTTGTCGTAAATGCGCCGGCCCGCACGTACCGCTGAAACGATGGTGGCGAAGTTGTCGTCGAGCAGCACCAGGCTGGCTGCTTCACGCGCGACATCGGTGCCGCCTTTGCCCATGGCAATGCCGATATCGGCGCGCTTGAGTGCCGGTGCGTCGTTGACCCCGTCGCCGGTCATGGCGACGCTTTCGCCCGCATCCTGGAGCGCGCGCACGATGCGGATCTTCTGCGCCGGATCGACACGGGCATAGACGCGGATGTCACGAATCTGTGTCGCCAGATCGCTGTCGCTGATGTTGCCGAGCTCCTGCCCGGTGACAACGCGTCCGCCGGCTTCAAGAATGTTCAAGCTTGCCGCGATCGCGCGCGCCGTCGCCGGATGATCGCCGGTAATCATCACCGGAGTAATGCCCGCTGTCTTGCAAAGCGCAATGGCTTCGCCGGCCTCCGGGCGAGGCGGATCGTGCATTCCGGCAAGTCCAAGCAATGTCAGGTCGTGCTCGATCAAATCGGCTTCGTCGCTGGCAGGCATCTCCGGCCAGGAGCGGTACGCAATGGCCAACACCCGCAACCCGGCTGCCGCCATTTGCTCCGCCTGTTGGAGCAACGCCTGCCGATCGATCGCCACCACGCCTTCCGAGGTCAACAGATCCTTGCACAGAGGCAACACGGCTTCAGGCCCGCCTTTGGTAAAGGCGCTGAACGTGCCTTCGTGTTGGTGCACGGTCGTCATGCGCTTGCGTTCGGAGTCGAACGGCACTTCCATGACGCGGGGCCACGTCGGCTGAAGTTGCGATTTGCTGTAACCGGATGCCGCAGCGGTTTCAAACAGGGCAATCTCGGTCGGATCACCCGTCACCTCGTCACCGGTCTTCGCCTCGGCGTCGTTGCTCAATGCCAGCGCACGCAGCAGGCTGGAATATGGTTCGCCTTCGCGCGGCAGTTCGGCGACTGGCATCAGCTTGGCATTGACGTAAAGCTCGGCAACCCGCATGCGGTTTTGCGTCAGGGTGCCGGTCTTGTCGGAGCATATCCATGTCACCGAGCCGAGAGTCTCGACCGCCGGCAGCCGCCGAATGAGCGCGTTCTCGCGCACCATCCTGTGCGCGCCGAATGCGAGGGAAATGGTCACCACTGCGGGTAAGGCTTCCGGAATGGCGGCCACCGCCAGGCTGATCGCCGTCAGCAGCATCAGTAACAGCGGTTCGCCGCGCAGCAGACCGAACGCAAACACCAGCGCGCATATCGCCAGAATTGCCAGCGCCAGTCGCTTGCCAAATCGGGCGAGGCGTTTCTGCAAAGGTGTTTGCGCCTCGCCGTCTGTTTCGAGCAGCACCGCGATACGGCCGATCTCGGTTTGCATGCCGGTTGCGACCACCACGGCACGGGCGCGGCCGTAGGTCACGATCGTTCCCTTGAAGGCGATGTTGCGCCGTTCGCCCAACGACAGGTCGGGGGCGTTGAGCGGCTGGGTATCCTTGTCGCTGGTTTCCGATTCGCCGGTCAGTGCGGCTTCGTTGATCTTGCAGTGCGCGGTTTCGATCAGTCGCAGATCGGCGGGCACGACATTGCCCGCTTCGAGAAGCACGACATCTCCGGGCGCCAGCTCACTCGCCGAAATCTGCCGGGTTACCCCGTCTCGGACCACTTGCGCATTGACTGCGGCCAGCTTGCGCAGTGCTGCAATGGCACGCTGGGCGCGAAATTCCTGCACAAAGCCGATGACTGCGTTCAGCACGACAATGACAACGATGGCAACCGTATCGGCGACATCGCCGATAATGCCGGACACGACGGCGGCACCGATCAATACCAGGATCATGAAATCGCTGAATTGCGCGAGCAGGGTGGCCAGCACGCTTCGTTGCGCATGTTCGCGGATGGCATTGGGCCCGTATCGCGACAGGCGCGCTGCCACTTCGCCGTCATTCAAACCGGCGTGCGTGTCAGTGCCGAGTTCGCGTGCCGCCTGCTCCGTGGTCAGGCAATGCCAGTTCGCTGCGCGAGTATCTGGTGCGTCCGGCGCCGCATGCGCATTCGACATGAATCTATCGCCTACCCGTTGTGAATAAACAGGATATAGCTATTGATCAGATAGACCGAAAGCAGCATCAAACTGGCCCATCCGACCGTTCGGTACAGCCGTGTTTGGGCGCGGTAGAACAGGCCGATGACAAAAATGCCGGTCATGATCATCGCCGACATGGCAGAAACGGCGTGCACATTCGAGACGTGAGACAGTATCGGGCCCTTCAGATAAACAAGGTCGACAATGGCGAGAATCGCAATGTTGAACAGGTTCGAGCCGAGCAGGTTGCCGATCGCCATATTCAGCGCACCCAGCCGCAACGCCGTGATCGTCACCACCAGTTCGGGCATCGATGTCGCAAACGCAATGAACAACGTGCCGACAAAGCTTTGCTGCCAACCCATTTCGCTGGCCATCCTGGCGCCGATCATGGGCAGCCAGGCACCAGCGGCAATCACCACCAGCGCCGCGACGGTGTACTGGATGACAGCCATTCGCAAAGTGACCTCCGGTCGTCGCCCGGTTGCTTCCTCGACGAACTCGGCCCGGTGGTCGCGTTCGTAACGGAAGACAGTTCGCGTTGCCAGCAAATAGCTCACGATAATCACGGGCGTGTAGATGCCGACAGGGCCCAGTGAGGGTAATACGCCAACGGCGTTTTCGAGCACGCTGAAGCCGGTGAATCCGATGACGACAATGCCGAAGCCGGCCGAGAGCACATGCCCCTGGTGCGCCTTGCTGTAGACCGACTGTTCACGGTACAGAAAATCGAGAATGACCAGCAGCGCGAGGTTGAACACGCAGCTTCCCAGCAGCGAACCAATCGCAATGTCGGGCACATCCGTCAGCGTCACCGCACTGACGCCGGTGATCAGTTCCGGAAGCGATGTCACAGCAGCGATCAGCACCAGGCCAACAAGGGTGTCGCCCATGCCGGTCCGGTCGGCTATAACGCTGCCGTAGATCGACAGCCGGTAACCGGCGATCGTGATGACGGCGACGCAAATCGCGAATTCCAGCCAGATCAGATGCATGTAGACGTTGCCTTCGCCCTACGATTGGTTGCGAACAAGTTACCTCTACAACAATGATGCCTGTTGCGCCAGTGTTCCGGTTCACAAACCGTCCTCACGGGCCAATTTGTTGCTTGTTCACTCACGGGTGGGAGAGAGTTGGCTGAACGCTGGCGTGTCGTTACGACCGCGGCACTGTGGAGTTCCCACTGTTACGACCGTGACTCAATTTTGACCATGAACCAATTGTGATCATGACCCAATTACGACCATGAACCAATTGTGACCGAATTGGACCATGAACGATTCGATGCATAACGGAATTGGTCACAGTTGTCGTGGTGATGTCTTTGCCTGACGACACTCCCGTTTCCTGAGAACAATTATTCCATATTGGAGGTATACCGATGCTTCTCGGCCTGGTTCACCAAGTCAGCGATACCGTATCTGCCATTGATCCGATCGAGGATGCGC
>DATKYN010000241.1:0-5530 GCA_035528435.1 Burkholderiales bacterium | reverse complement strand
TTGAGGTCGGCTATGATCTGGCCTTCCTCGCCGGGCGCTGCAAGGTCGTCAGGGTGGGTGGTGCCGAGTGTGACGACGCGGATTCTTGCGTTCAGGCCGGCGCGTCCGGCACTGCCGGGTTTTTCTGTGGCAGCCTGGTCGAAGGAGAAGGTGAATATTTCTGACGATCCATAATGATTGACGAACAGATCGGGACGAAAAGCATCATCCAGCCGCCGCAACAGACCCTCCGGCATGGACGCGCCAGCAAAGCCAAGACGTCTGACGGAGCTGATGTCCGCGTCACGAAAGCCTTCGTCTGCGAGCAGGTCGTGGTACAGCGTTGGCACCAGATACAAATGGCTTATTCGTTCCCGGCCGATCAGCTTCAGTGCCTCGGTTGCATCAAACCTTGGCATGCACACGAAGCAGCCGTTAACCAGCGCCATCGACAAAAGCGAGCGAACGCCCATGGTGTGATACAGCGGCATGACGCCGAGCGTGCGCTCGCCCATTGAATACTGATTCTGTGCGATATGGGCGATCGCAGCCGCTCGTTCGGCGCGATGCTTGCGCGGAACGCCCTTGGGCCTTCCGGTCGTGCCCGAGGTGTACAGCATGATCGACCAGTCCTCGGCATTGGCGTGCAGCATCCCCTCCATCCCGTGGGCATTGAGTAATTCATCAAAGGCAATTTCGTCGCCAATGGGCTGGAATGTGACGATACGGGGAATGTTGTAGCACGCCGGCGAGGCGGCAACGGCTTCGGCGCCGGACTCGTCATACACAATGGCGCGGGCCTGCGCGTCGACTGCGCAGTACTCGATCTCGTCGCGCTTGGAGCGCCAGTTTACTGGCGTCACAATCAAACCGAGAAATTGACAGGCCCAGTGCAAGGTGGCCATTTGCCAGCGGTTCTGCATTACTACGAGTACGTGATCGCCGCGCTTCAGTCCCAGGGAAGCCAGGCCATCGGCAAGCGCACTGATGCGCGACATCCAGTTTGCGTAGCTGAGCCGAACGTCGCCATCGACGATCGCTATTGACTGCGGACTGCGCTCGACGCTCGAAAGAAAAGAACGGCCCAGATCAAGCATCCTGCGATCCCTCGTCCCTGCGTGCAGCCACATCTAGAATTGCCGAGACGATATTCGTGTAACCAGTGCATCTGCACAAATGGCCCGAGAGCATTTCACGTACTGCGTTTTCGTCAGGGTTTGGAACACGGGAAAGAAAGTCAACGCACGACATGAGGATGCCCGGGGTGCAAAAGCCGCACTGCAATGCATGATGGCGCCGGAATGCAGCCTGCAGTTCGGAAAGTTCGCCCGTGGCATCTGCCAGACTTTCGACCGTGTCGATCTCGCGATCCTCGGCGGCCACGGCCAGAGTCAGGCAGGCGCGCTGGGCCACGCCGTCAATGGTGACCGTGCACGCGCCGCATACACCATGCTCGCAGCCCACGTGTACGCCGGTTGCTCCCAATCCGTAGCGCAGAAAGTCGGATAGCAGGGTGCGTGGTTCGCATTGTCCGGTTCGCGTTACGCCGTTCAGTTTCAGCGAAACCGTGTGCTGTGCGTGTGGAAAAGTCTTCATTGGTTTGTTCGTTACCAGTGGTTCCTGTGTCAGTTATTTTTTGTGCTGAATCGACCGGAAGCAGAGTCAATTTTAACCATGTAGCCCCGCGATCAGTTTTGCCCCAAGCTTGCGTACCAGATGGCGTCGGTATCTGGCGCTGGCATGCTGGTCGTCCTGCGCATCGAGTTTCCACGCGAGATCTTCCAGCGCCGCATCCATGTCGCCGGCCGAAGAAAGCTGAAGTGTTTCAACCCATGGCCGGTCCGCAACGCCGCCTACGCCGAGTCGAACTTCCTTGTCCGTAACAGCCGCAGCCAGAGCGACCAGTGCAAAATCACCGTGGCGCATGCTGACTTCAACGAAACCGTAACGCGTATGCTCCACAGTCAGTGGAAATTTCACTGACTCGATCAGTTCGTCTGGCTCCCGCGCAGTGGTGAGCACACCCTGGAAGAAGTCACTCGCCGCGACTCTGCGCCGGCGCCGCCGTGAGCGGAGCTGGACGCTGCCACCTAGCGTTGCCAGGCACAACGGCAATTCGGCGCTGGGATCGGCGTGGGCAATAGAACCACATACCGTTCCGCGATTGCGCGTCTGGAAGTGGCCGAGATGGGGAAACGCCTGCGCCAGAAGCGGGACGGTGCTCTCGTCCCTGACGATCATCTCCACCGCGTTCTGGGTTACGGCAGCACCCAAAGTCAGCCATCCGCCACTCACGCGCATGGTCGAGAGTTGCTTCACGCGCGAGATGTCGATCAGCACTCGTGGTTGCGCCAGACGCATGTTCAGTGCCGCCATCAACGATTGTCCGCCGGCCAGAATGCGTGCATCTTCTCCGTACTCCCCAAGCAGTTGCAGAATCTCCTCGGTTGTGTCGGCACGAATGTAGTCGAACGCAGCCGGTTTCATTCGGCATCTCCGGATCGGTCGCGCCCGATCAGGCGCAGCCAGCGTCGCCACAGGCCTTTTGGTGAAGTCGTGCCACGCGCTACGCGGCCGAGACGAACAAACAGCTGGCGCAGTACCATGGTTGTCGCGCTTTCGATCATTCGTGCGCCAACCGACACGATTTTTCCGGTCAGGGAAAACGCATAATCGTAATCCAGTCGTGTGCCCTCTTCGGTTTTGTTCAACTGGATGAGGCCGTCGCCCTCGGCGCTGCCCAACGGACCGTTGCCCTGGCCCGAGAGCCGGATGCGTCGCATTGGATCTTCGTCGGCCAGAGTCATCCTGACCTGGAACCCGACCTTTACCAAACCTACCGACAAGGACATGTCAGCGCGATACGTATTGAAGGCGACGGCTTCGACTTCACGGCAACCGGGGATCACCTTGGCCATCGCTTTCGGGTCATGCAGAACGCGATAAACGGCCTCAGGTGGCGCAGCGATGTTAACGCTGCCCGAGGCAGAGAACTGCTTTGCGCCTTTCGTCGATGCCGGCAGCGGGTTTTTCGGTGGCGCTTCCGGTGCCGTAATCAGTTCGATGATGCGTGATGGCGTCATCGGCAACACGATTTCTTCCGGATCGACCTCCTGCGCCAGCGCATCGGCAATGGCGTTGGCAATGCAGACCGGCGTGCTCATGTTATTGCCTTCGCCTATGCCTTTGGCGCCCAACGGCGTGAATGGCGACGGCGTTTCCAGATGCGCGATGACGGGTTCCGGAATCTCGACGGCGGTCGGTACCAGGTAGTCGGCGAATGTGCCTGTCGCGAACGAGCCATCGTCGCGATATGAAAACTCTTCCATCAGGGCCGCCCCGACCGCTTGCGCAAAACCACCTCGAATCTGGCCATCGGCGAGCGCCGGGTTCAGCAAGGTGCCGGCGTCGTGCGCTGTGACGTAACGGTCGATGCGCACCTGCCCGGTGTCGCGATCAATTTCTACCGCGCAGATGTCGAATGCGAATCCATAGCTGCAGGAAGTGTTGATGCGGTCTTCCTCGTCGGGTGCCTCGAGTTGTTCCGGTGTCCACGTCGCGGTCTCGCGCAATCCCGGTGACATCCCCTCGGGCAGCAGGCCGGGGGTCCAATGGGGTGAACCGGCAAGCCGAGAGAACGACAGCGCCGTTTCGGGAGCAGCGCGCGCGAACACTTTCCCGTCGGCAAAGGCCACATCACTTTCATCGCAATCCAGTTGAGCGGCCGCAATTCGTGCCAGCTTGTCGCGCAGTTTGTAAGCCGCAAGGTGCGCGGTACCTGCAACAGCACCGGCGAAACGGCTCGAGTAATTACCTTCTGCAACCGACCAGGCGTCCTTACGCGTATCCAGTTCGACGTCAACCGTAATGTCATCGGGCGTGAGGCCGAATACATCGGCAACAACCTGGGACAGGACCGTGATATGCCCCTGGCCGTGTGGCACTGACGCAACGCCAACGGTTACCGAACCGAGCAGGTCGATACTCACGGTTGCACTGGTAATGGCGCCGTTCTTCGGGCCGGCCTTGGCGCGCGCCTCTTTGGTCATCACCGTGGTGATGTAGCCCATGTTGGAGATCGACGGTTCGACAACAGCAGCGTAGCCGATGCCGTACAGGTGTCCTTTCGCGCGCGCGGCGTCGCGTCTTTTCAACAAGGCTTGCAGATCACCGCGTTCGCACGCCAGCTTCACGGCAGCGGGGTAGTTGCCGGAATCCAGTAATGCCCCGGCCGCTGCCCGATAGGGGAAGGCTTCCGGTTGTACGAAATTGCGCTTGTAGATCTCGAGCGGATCGAGCTTCAGTTCGACGGCGATGCGCTGTATCAGGCGCTCTAACGCAAAATACACTTGGGGGCCGCCGAAACCACGCACCAGCCCGGCTGGTGTCTTGTTGGTCAGTGCAACGCGATTGCGCACTTTCAGATGCGCTACACGGTAAGCGCCGGTCAGGCAGCCATGCATGCGATAAAACGTCGCGGGCTCGGGCGCTCTGAGGTACGCGCCGCAGTCGTCTATCTGGTCGTAGGAGATCGCTTCGATACGGCCGTCGCTTGCCACGGCAGCCTCGATGTCGGTGACGCGACCGGTCGATGAGGTCGCTGCGACCAGATGCTCCAGGCGGTCTTCGACCCACTTCACCGGCGCGCCGGCCTTGCGGGCCGCGAGACACAAGGCGACGATGTACGGAAACACCCCTTGTTTGACGCCAAAACTTCCGCCGCCGTCGCGCGGCATGCGCAGTCGCAGTTTCGCTGCCGGTACCCGCAGCGCCAGCGCCATGACCGCATGTAGGGAAAACGGTCCCATGAAGTTCGACAGCACGTCATAGTCGCCTTCGCTGCCGTACTCGGCAACAACAACGTAGGTTTCGATTGGCGTGCATGAATTACGCGGGTAGCGCACCTTGATCTTTACGCGGTGCGGTGCAGAGGCCATCGCCGCATCGGGATCGCCATAGACAAACTGCCGGTCGCTGACAACATTCGACCCGACTGCTTCATGCAGTACCGGTGCCTTTCCCTCGATAGCGGCCTCTACATCGACTACAGCGTCGACTGGCTCGTACTCGACGTTGATCAGATCAAGAGCGTCTTCGGCGAGATAACGGTTCTCTGCCACCACAATCGCGACCGGTTCGCCGACATAGCGCACCTTGTCAATCGCGATGCACCAGTGCTCCATCGGTTGCTTGACGCCGACAACGAACGGCTTTGCCCATTCGCGAATATCGGCACCAACCAGTACGGATCTGACACCGGGCAACGCCATTGCACTCCTGGCATCGATTGACTTGATGCGTGCATGCGCATGGGGAGAACGCAGGAATGCGGCATGCAATGTTCCCGGGCGCACTCCCATGTCGTCTGCGTAACGGCCGGCGCCGGTGAGCAGCGCCGCGTCCTCGCGCCGCTCAATCGCCTGGCCGGTCCAGCCAGCGGGTTGCGTTGATGTCACCCGATCATTCATGTCCGAGGTGCTTCAAATTCATTGGCTTTTCAAGCTCGTCGAGTCCTTGATTTGTCCGGCCCGGTGTGACGCTGGATGGTCGG
>DATKYN010000240.1:0-21722 GCA_035528435.1 Burkholderiales bacterium | reverse complement strand
AGCGATCTGTCAAACGTCACGCACGGTTCGCAAGCAGGTCAGGAGCTGAAAGTTGGCCAAATCAGCGAAGCGAAATGGAGCGATCGCAATGCCATGAACCCGCGTAGCGATTCCAAGCCTTTCGCGAAGTCCGCTGCAAACTACCGCTTCGGTGACATCTCTTCGGTCACGCATAACTAAGTTCTTCCCCTGGTTGATTCGATCCTCCCGTTTCGGTCAACCATGCGAGGGGGCTGTCGGACAGAGATCCTGTCCGGTAGTCTCCTCGCATTTTTTGTGGGAGCTGGCAGGCACCAGGGATTCTCGAGTGTGACCGTCGATCGGGGACCCAATGTGCGGGGCGATTGGTAACTGCACACCCTCTCTGCCGAAGTCATTACTTGAATTGACTTGACTGAAAACTGCACGGCTTGTCTGGTGGAGTAACGCGAAGAGGCGCGGGCGGAATACGGACTAGCTCAGGGAATCCGGAGCGTAGAAAAGAAATGAAGAGGTTTGAAACCTCTCCATATGTTCAAAGATTGACGGTGGGCCCAGCCAGGATATGCCCTGAGCCGGGACAAAGGCCTTCCGGAACCGGAACAGGGCTAATTCAAATCTCTCGGTCGAGCGCGCGCCGTTTGACGAGGAAAGGGAAAACAGACGGCCGAGGTGGTTATACGGCGGCGGCCAAAGCCTGCTGCTTGCGCCGGCGACGACCAACCCAACCCATCACGGCCAAGCCTACCCCCATCATTGCGTAGATTTCGGGCTCGGGGGTTGGACTTACTGCCGTTGCCAACATGCCGAACCCTCCAGAATAAGCGCCGCCATGCGGGTCGTTGGCATTACCACGGACGCGCAACTCATAGAAGCTGTTGGTCTCCAAGTCAGTGTAGGCCGAGAAATTCCACGTTGACGCCGCGTACATCTGTTTCGCTTCAATCTCTGGGTCCTTGTCCTTGGACCACAACCCAACCATCAGGTCGGTGATACCAACCGCGCCGACCGACGCGCCGATCAAACCTAGTGTGGAATCGGCAGAGAGGAACTCGAACGAGTAAACGTCAAGGAAACTGCCCGAACCAACCGTCTGTGCAAACGTTCCACCTGCAGGCGCAGTAAAGCTACCCAAGTTGAAATGGCGTTCTACAGCACCATGCGCGCGGATAGGGTTGAGGCTGAATACAGCGAACAGTGAGACTGCGAGGACAAGCGATCTGGCCAGCTTGGTTGATCGCCAACGTTGAAAGTTTTGCTTGGTATTCACGTGCTGCTCTCCCTTTACTAAATAATTTCTTAACTTTTACTTTTTTATTGTTCTTATTCTTATTATTCTTATAGTTTTTATGCTACTTGTTGTTTTAATGTGTTTTTTCGACCTACTGGCCCCACTATATGCAGAACAATTGAGCAGAGCAAGTGCTTTGCAAATCTTTTGCTAATAAAGAGGCTGCGAGAGTCGAACAGGGTTCGAGTTGACAAATTCTCCAGTCTTTTGATTTTGGTCAGGAAGCCCTTTTGGTTTCGGCAAGGGCTGACACACCCCATGACCACAAAGGTTGTTTGATCGAATGCAGCAATTGATATCGATCCTACTCAATTGGCATTTCCGCACACAGTTCCTGCGCCACGCTTCGCTGCGCCGGCAGCGCTCCATCCCTAAAGTGTAATCACTCGCACGGTTAAGCATTTCAGCGAGACAACTACTCACCCGTTACTTACTTTTAGGAGATACAACCATGATCATCAAAACCACCATCGCAGCCGCCCTTCTCGGTCTTTCGATGAACGCTTTCGCCGCAGTCAATGACATCAACGATGTTACCCACAGCTCGATCTCAAGCCAGGAGCTGCGTGTTGGCGGTACAAAGGCAGGCTGGAGCGATCTGAGTGGCGTGACCCAGCCGGGCGCCCAGGAAGCCCGCCCGTTGGCCAAGACCGCCGGCAACTACCGCTTCAGCGATATTTCTTCGGTCACGCATAACTAAGTTCTTCTCCTGGTTGATTCGATCAACCAGTTCTCGAAAAACTTGCGAGGGGGCTGTCAGACATCAACCGTCTGATGGTCCCCTCGCATTTTTTACGGGTGCTGGCGGGCGGCGCTTTCACTGGTACTTTGCGGCGGTGATGAATTGGCCGAAGGATTCGCACCAGATGATGACGGCGTTGTAGGCCGACGGATCGATGGCGGCAGGCACTTCAACCACAAAGTTCTGGAAGGTCTTGACGTCCCCCACCCGAGCCATCTTTTCCTTTAGTCGATTGAATTCCTGTTCGGTCTCGACAAATTCGGGAGAGAGATACAGCTTGTAGTCCGGACCTGGTGCCAGCTCGCCTTGCAGCGTCACCGCTTTCGGGCTGATGGAAACCGCGCCTTCACCCCAGTGAAATGCGTCGCTGTCCTGCAAGTCGCGCCGGAACGTGCCAGTGAACTGCGCCTGTTGCGCCATCGCCTGTACTTCGGAGTCAGGCGGAGCCGGTGGCGCGATGAGGATTGGCAGGAAGTAGATACCTGCAGCGAAGCCGATCGCTGCTGCAAGCGCATGCGTCATCAGCATGAACAAAGGTTTTTTCATTGGCTCTCCCGGTTAAAGCGCCGTCCCGACAGACTCGCACTGTGCACCCGTTGCAGCCGCCCAGGGCGACTTTCGGCTCAGGCACTTCCGTCGCGTAGTTTTATTGGCCACGCGCCAGCGTTATGTCTTCGTCATGCTTCGGTAGTTCTTCTCACCATCTTCGTTGATCATCTGTAAAGAGACGTTCAGCAACAGAATCGCAAAAAACAGCGGGAAGACCAACCATGCCGGGCCATTCTCGGTGACATAGAAAAACACGCCGAAACCAAGCACCAGAAATAGCCAGAGGGCGAAGCCGATTTTTGGGATTCTGTAGTGGATCGTGCGCCCCTTCGAGAACCAGATCGCGGCACCAAGCACGCTGGTAATCCAGAGCCACTTTGGCAGGTACTTGAATAACTCCCAGCGCGCTTCGCTGCTGAGCAAATTGCCGACGTACGGCAGCAGGTAACCGAAACCGAAGCCGATGCCACTGAGCGCCAGCCAGACCAGGACCGCAAACCAGCTCACCCGCCACACGTCACCGATGGTGGCGTAGCGCAGATACGGCAGGTATTTATCCTCGTCGGGTTCGTCCTGGTTCATTCCGGCATTTGCCTACTGGTTAGCGGGGCTGCCCTCAATGAAAAACGAAATGTGGCTGTCGTGCATTGCAACTGCTCTCAGTCTACCCCTGCACGGCACGAAAAAACATCGCTGTCCGAAGGTCCAATAGCGCATACATGAGAGGGTAAGTCATCGCGATAACGGAAGCGGGAAATCACCCTCGCGGGCACCACGTGCTTAATGCAGTCCTGGAACGTGGCCTTCACGACAATCGGGCACGATCAGACCAGAAAGATGGTTGCGAGGCCAAGAAAAATCAGAAACCCCATGCTGTCGGTACTGAAGGTGAGCAATACCGATGAACCAATGGCGGGATCGCGATTCATTTTCTGCAGCATCAATGGTGCGAGCATTCCGATCGCCGCACCGACCATCAGATTAAGCATCATCGCGCCGACCATCACCAGGCCGAGTCCGACGCTGCCGTACAACACCCATGCAAAAGCGCCGGCAATGCTGCCCCACATCATGCCATTGAGCAGTGCGACTGAAAGCTCCTTGGCCAGGAGCCTCTTGGCGTTGGCCCGATTGATTTCTCCGAATGCCAGCGCCCGCACGATTAGCGCGACGGTCTGGTTGCCGGAGTTGCCGGCGATTGCGGCAACGATCGGCATTAGCGCAGCCAGTGCAACGAGCTTCTCTATTGATCCTTCAAACAGGCCAATGACACGAGACGCGAAGAACGCTGTACACAAATTAATTGCCAGCCATAACCAGCGGTTCCTGGCGCTTTTCCAGACCGAAGAAAACAGATCCTCGTCTCGCAGACCGACCTTGCCGAGTATTTCGTTCTCGTTGTCTTCGCGAATGTAGTCGAGAATATCGGTCACGGTCACGCGCCCGACAATGCGATTGCGAACGTCAACGACGGGAGCCGAGACAAGATCGTAACGCTCGACTGCCTGCGCGGCATCGTCCGCCTTGTCTTCGGGTTGAAACGATACGAAATCGGTTGTCATAACATCCGACACCAGGCGCTCGGGAGCTGACACAAGCAGTTGAGCGATCGGCAGCACACCGCGCAGCGACTCACGCCGGTCGACGACAAACAACTGGTCGGTGTTTTCCGGGAGCTCGTCCAGGCGCCGCAAATAACGCAGCACAACTTCGAGGGTCACATCCTCGCGCACCGTCACCATCTCGAAATCCATCAAAGCACCCACTGTGTCCTCGGGGTAGGACAGTGCCGCGCGCAGTTTTTCGCGCTCTTCGGCTGAGAGCGACCGGAACACGTCGGCGATGACTTCGTCCGGCAAATCCGGGGCGAGGTCGGCAATCTCGTCCGTGTCGAGTTGCTCGGTCGCTGCCAGCAGCTCTTCGGGGTCCATCTCCGCGATCAGTGTTTCGCGAACGGCGCCGGATACTTCGAGCAGGATTTCGCCGTCGAGATCGGCCTTGACCAGGTTCCAGACGGTCATGCGCTCGTCCAGCGGCAACTGCTCGAGTATCGCCGCGATGTCGGCCGGATGCAGGGTGTCGAGCTTGTTCCTCAGCTCGGCAATGTTCTGTTTCTGGACCAGGTTCTCAACCAGATCGTGACGCGGCATGTCCTGTTTCTGAACCAGGCCTTCGACAAGCTCGTGCTTTTGCAGGATGGCGCGCACCTCTGAAGCGGCCTGCTGGACGCTGTCAACGCGCTTCTGTCTGTTATCGGTTCGTGTGTCTGCCATGGGGCGTCAGAACTGCGTGTTGTTGTGGCCGTGTGGCTGCCCCGCATTGCGTGACAGCGCTGGTTTGCTTCCTGAAAAGTTGGCTTGAAAACGGTGCCCGGGCACATTACCGCGCCCGGAAACACCAACGGTCTGCCTGCGGCGGCCGCTTCGGCAATAGCCGATGCGATGGCCTACTGAGGCGTTAGCTCGGCGAAGGGTTTGGCTTCACAACGCACGCGGTCTTTCTTGATCTCGGCGCGGAACAATTGCAGTTTGCCCGCTTTCCACGCATACCCGTAGTAGCTCAGTCCATCCTCCGAGGTCAGGTCTTCTGCCTCCAGATACTCGCAACCCGCCTTGCTGTCGTTAATGGAGAGTTCGTAATAAAAGGTCTTGTCCGGGAACGTGGCCTGGCCCTCTTTGGTAAATGACCATTCGCGTCCTCCCTTGTCCTTGTAACGTCCAGCAAGAACGATACCGTTTACGATCGGCCCCAACTCCAGCCCGACATGTTCGTAATTCGCCCATTTGCCACCCATGATGAACGGCTCCTTGAAGGCGAGCTTGCGAAACTTTTTATCGGCGTCACGCTCACCCTTGAACCAGACGAATTCGGTTTCGCTGTTCGAAGTCGGCTCGTTCTTTTTGGCCAGTACCAGGCGATACGAACCGGGTTTGAGGTCGGGCTCGACATCGAGAACGTACATCAGCGCGGCCTTGTCGAAATCAGTGGCCAGGTAGGGGAACGCCCGCCCCTCGCGCTTGATCGCGATCACCACCGGCTTGGCCGCTTTAGCAGCTGTATGCGCCATGCGGGTTTTTCTCAGCGCGGCGACGTAGGACTCGCTCATCCAGATGCCTTCCAGGTCGTGGATGAACACGCGCTCGCTGCGCGCCTGGTTCTGCGCCATACCGGGAACAGCGCCGCTCAATACGAGTACGGCGCCAAAAATGGTCAGTAAGAATCCTTTTTTCATGGTCTCTGGTTTCTCTTGCTGTTAGCTGTTATTTAAAATGCCGGCCGCTGCTTCCAGTAACCAGTCGCCTGTTCAAACGCGTTACCGAGTTGCAGCACGCCGAAATCGTCGCGGTAACGCCCGACAATCTGGATTCCGACCGGCAGTCCGGAGGAGGAAAACCCGCACGGGACGGATAGCGCCGGCTGCCCGGTCACGCTGATCCAGTAACAGGACTTCATCCAGTCAACGTAGGTCGCCAGTTGCTCGCCGTTGATCTCGGTGAGGTAAGGCACGGTCACGTCGAAAGGCAGCACCTGCACAACCGGTGCCACCAGGAAGTCGTAATTGTCCATGAATTCGCGCATCCGGTGAAATAACAGGGTGCGCTTACGCTCCGCCGCGCCCAGCTGCGGACCCGATAGCTGCATGCCTTGTTCAATATTCCAGACAACCGTGTCTTTCATTTGTTCGCGCGCGGTCTTTAGCAACTCGCCGTAGGCAAGTTCGAAATTCCAGGCCCGCATCACCTGAAAGATCTCGTCCGCGTCGCGCAGGTCCGGATCGGCCTCTTCGACGACACACCCCAGTTGCTCGAACACGTTGCGATGCGACTCGAGTACGCGCGTGACTTCCGGGTCGACCGGCAGGCCACCGAGACTGCGGCTCCAGGCAATGCGCAAGCCTTTGCAGTCACGCTCCAGCGGTTTTGCAAACTTTGACGCCGGCTCCTCGATCGAAATCGGCGATCGGGGATCGGGGCCGGCTATCGCTGACATCATCAGCGCCACATCGGAAACCGTGCGCGCCATCGGCCCCACTACGGAAAGCGTAAACCAGGCCGACAGGGACGGCCATGACGGCACCCTGCCGGCGGACGGGCGCAAGCCGACGACATTGCAGAAGCTGGCCGGATTACGCAGCGAACCGCCCAGGTCGGAGCCGTCGGCGATCGGGATCATGCCGCTGGCCAGCGCGGCGGCTGCGCCACCGCTTGATCCGCCGCATGTTTTTAGCACGTCGTAGGGGTTATGCGTTGCGCCGAATACGGTGTTGAACGTTTGCGAACCAGCACCGAACTCCGGGGTGTTGGTCTTGCCAATCGTCAGCGCGCCGCCCTTTGCCAGCCGCTCTACGATTGCGGCATCCTGATGCGGCACGAAGTCGGCAAAAACCGGTGATCCAAACGTCGTGCGGATACCTTTGGTCGGCGCCAGGTCCTTGTGTGCAACCGGCAGACCGCACAGCGGACCACCTTGTTCGCCTTTGGCAAGACGCGCGTCGAGAGCAGACGCACTGTCGAGCGCGCGCTCGGGCACGAGCGTGACCACGGCATTGACAGCCGGATTGTGGCGCTCGATCTGATCCAGATGGGCCTGCATCACTTCGGTTACGGAAACCTCGCGCCCGCGGATCAGGTGCACCAGTTCCGTCGCCGGAAGAAAGCACAATTCCTGTTGATTCACACTGGACATGGTAACCGACTATGCCTGCGCACCAGGCTCCGCGGGCATGTGAAGCAGTCGCCGGCCTAACGCGGCGCCATAATTGCGTCGCGTAGCGGCGTGGACTCGGCGTCACTGAAAATCGGGTGCCCACCGAGGATGTCGATGCCAAGCGCATTAAAGCTGTTCTGGTAATCCGGAAACGGTCTTGATTTGATCTGTTGCTCGAAGGTCGTGGAGAACACCTCGGTTCCTGTCACCTGATCGAGCCGTGCCACCACGTCCTCCGCGCGCCAGCGGTAGTTGGAGTCGAGGCAGCAGCGCCGGATTTCCAGCAACGCCGTGTCCAGCGCATAGCTGCCACTGCTGGATTGGCGCAGACCCAGATCGACTGCGAGCATGTAAGCTGCGCCGCCCCAGTAGACGCGGCGATACATTCCGCGCCTGCCGATGCGCTCGGCCGCCTCGTATACCGTGTATTTGCTGCCGACGCTTTCGGCGCGCTCGAAACCCTGATACATGCGCCGCCACGCCTCTTCGGTCGGGATCAGCCCGCCACGCGACATCGCCACGTTCTGATAGTAGGTCGGTAATCCTTCGACCAGCCACGCATCGCCCCACTCCATATAGGGCAGAAACAGATGCGACATTTCGTGCACGACACTCCAGTCGCGCATGAACTCGCCTTCAGGAAAATTGGGCCGTACAAACAAATGCACTGCCGGCCCGCCGCCGCGCGCGACATACGCCCATGGCACTGGTTTGTTACCACGCGACGTCGGTGAAACGATGACCTGCAAGCTGGAGACGGGGAACACACCGTAGACCGTGGCCACAGCGCGCGCCGCCCGGTCGATCCAGCGCGTTAATACTTCGCGCATGGCCGGCTCCGGATTGTCGATCAGGATTAACTCCAGCCGGGCACCGGGAATCGAGAGCTCGATTGGTTCGAATCCGCCGAAGGCAACCACGCCCGGCCATTCTCCCGGCGTCGCACCGACACGGTACACATTACGCCCGACCCGCTTCCAGGGCGTCGACACGGCAACACCGGGCGGCAAGTTGAAACGAACTTCAATATCGGCACCCGGCTCCATCCCGGCGGGTCGCCACAGCCAATCACCGATCGACGTCAGCAAGTCACGCCCGATTCGCCGCGTTTCCGGGCCGCCGGTCTGGGCGCCGGCCGTCTCCGGCCTGAGCTGCACGACATATTCGACGCAGGCATCGTCGGGCACTTCCGACAACGCAGCCTCCCAGCCGCTGATCGTGAGCTTGCCGGCGGAGCGCAACTGCATTTTCCCGAGGTGCAATACCGCAGTGTCGTCAGCAGCCAGCATGGGCGGCGCGGGCCCATCGAAACACGCCGCTACGTCCAGTCGTTCAAGGCTGTCGTCAACCGTTACGGTGTAATGGTGGAGCGGCGCAGCCGATGAGTGGGCACAGCAGCCAAGCGCGAGCAATCCGGCAAGGTGCGTGAGAAAGAACTTCAACTCGGGCTCGAGTGCAGACCAATTCCCTGTGCCGAAATCGATGCCGCCAGAGGCACCAAAAGGAACAGAATCGCTTCTGCCGTGAAGTAGCGTTTTACCAACAGGATCGCATCTGGCTCCGGCAACGTCCCCAGGGCGGCCTCCCGATGCCATTGCAAGACAAGCCTTGCCGGCGTAATCGCGATCAGGATCATGGCCACAAAGATGGCGAGTTTGATGTAGAAGACCGGGTTGCGCAGATAGAACGCGCTCGGCTGCCCGGACCAGAGCAACAGCGCCAGCCCGCTCAGCAGCATGATGACGGTAGCGGCTGCAATCCCGACGCAAAATCCGAAGAAGCGCTGCAACTGTTGCCGGTCGTGCAAGCCGCCGAAGCCAAGGAGTTGGACAAACAGCAGCGCACCGAGTCCGATCATGGACAGGCTGTGAACGTAGGCAAGAAGAGCGGACATCGGTTATTGGTTACTGGTTACTGGTTATTGATTACTGGAAATTCGGACGAGGCATGCAGCAGGATTGAAGCTTCACCCGTCATGATTGAATCGCGCAACCCGGCCAACGGTGCATCGGACTGCAGCCTGACACTTCGGCGGCCGGCGGGCACGAGCCCAAGATCATCATAAGTTTCTGATAAATCCGGGAACCGGGTGCTCTCTACATGCTCGTTCAGCAAATCGATAAACACAGTGGTCCCGGTCAGTTCATCCAGCCTGGCGAACAGTTCACGCGCGCGCCATTCCCGGCGCATATCCAGACAGCATGCATTGAGTGCGGCCAGAGCCGTATCAAGTGACTGCGATCCGTTGCTGATCTTGCGCAGCCGGATGTCGGCCAGCATCGCGATCGCTGTGCCGCTCCAGTAGACCCGCATAAAGAACCGGCTGCGATGCATGCGTCGCGTAGCCTCTGCCAGTGTAAAGTTTCTGGCCTGACTTCTGCCCCGGTCAAAACCGGCGTGCAGATCCGACCAGGCCTCTTGCGCCGTCATACGCCCTGACCGGGCACGCAAGACATTCTGATAATACGTTGCCACGCCTTCCGAGAGCCAGGCGTCACGCGAATCAACGAGCGGCAGGAACAAATGCGAAAACTCGTGCGCTGCCGTCCAGTCATCGTAGAACTCCTCCATCGCCCGGCGCTGATTGATCACGAAATGCACCCCGGGGCCGCCGCCGCGCACCACGAATGCCCATGGCGCCGGTTCACGCGCTCTTGCGTTTGGCACCACCAACACCTGTGCCCAGGGGTAGGGAAAACGCCCGTACAACCCCCCTACCATTCCGGCGGCGTCGGCAACCCAGTCGGTAATGCTTGCAACATCGACCGGGGGCGAACCGTCGAGCACGGCAATTCGAAGTTTCGAACCCGCCACCTCCACCTCACTCTCGGTGAATCGGCCGAACGCGGTCCAGGCCGGCCAGTCGACCGGTGTACGCCCAAGCCGGAACGTCGGCCGGTCTGCGCCGTCCACCGGCAACCACGGCACCGACACCGCAATACCGTCGGGTAGATCGAATGCCAGTTCGACATCGGCATCTGCATCTGGGTTTTCCGGCCGCCACAGCCAGAGCCCTGCCGAAATGGCCACGTCGGTACCGACGCGGCGTATCTTTCCGCCGGTGCGGTCATGACGCAAAACCGGGCGAGATACATCAACCCGGTACGTGACGCATCCGTTCCCGGCAACCGACTTCAAGGGGATGTAGCCACTGGGCCTGATTTCCTTGCCGGTGGCGTCGTTACGAACACTGATCAGCGCAATTGTCGCGTCGAGAGACTCCGCGACCAGGGTTGCCGGAGGCTGTCCGTCGAAACAGGCTTTGACATCAATCTGCTTGAGCTCGGGGTCGATCGAAACCGTGAACCGGTGCACCCGCTCGGCTTGCGCCAGCCCGCTCCACATCGCGGCCGAGATTACCCCCAGCCAGCACAGTACCCACAAGAATCTGTTTGTAGCGGCCATCCAGTCACTCCAGTCCCGTCAATGCATGCTACCGCAACCCGCGCTCGTCGCGCAGTAGCACCTGATAAGACTGTCAGGCAGCGATGGTGGCTTTTGGTTCGTAAGCGAGGTTCGAAGCCAGCCATCGCTCCACTTCCTTGACCGGCACACCTCGACGCGCAGCGTAGTCTTCGGCCTGATCCCGGTCGATCCGGGCAACCGCAAAGTACTGCGCCTGCGGGTGTGAGAAATAAAATCCGCTGACAGCCGCCGCCGGCAGCATCGCATACGACTCGGTCAGTGTGATACCGGCATTCTTCGTTGCATCGAGCAAGTCGAACAACAGCCCCTTCTCGGTGTGATCGGGACAGGCGGGATAGCCCGGCGCCGGCCGAATGCCACGATATTTCTCGGCAATCAGTTCGGCCGCAGGCAGCTTCTCGTCGCGCGCGTAAGCCCACCAGTCAGTGCGCACCCGCTGGTGCATCAACTCGGCCAGCGCTTCGGCCAGCCGGTCGGCCAACGCCTTGAGCATGATCGCGTTGTAGTCGTCGTGTTTCGCTTCGTAGGCGGCAACACGCTCGTCGATGCCAATGCCCGCGGTTACCGCAAACGCGCCGAAATAGTCGGCGACACCGGTGTGCTTTGGCGCCACGTAATCGGCCAGGCAGTGGTTGAAGCGATCGGCCGGTTTGACCATTTGCTGGCGCAGGAAATGAAAGCGTGTGAGCACTTCGCTGCGCGAGTCGTCGGTGTACAACTCGATGTCGTCGCCAACGCTGTTCGCGGCATACAGTCCCACTACCGCGTTCGCAGTCAACCACTTTTCATCGATGATGCGCGCCAGCATCTTCTGCGCATCGTCGAACAGATCACGCGCTGCCTGCCCGACTACCTCGTCTTGCAGAATCTTCGGATAACGACCGGACAGCTCCCATGTCTGAAAGAACGGCGTCCAGTCGATCAGGCGTGCAATGTCCGCCAACGGGTACTCCGACAACACTTGCAATCCGGGTTTGACCGGCACCGGTGGATGGTATTGGCCCCAATCGGTCGGCACGCCGTGCTCGCGCGCTGCGGCAATCGGATGACGCGGCCCCTGCCCCTTCTTGCCTTTATGCTGCGCCCGGGTTTTCGCGGCCTCGTTACGCACCTGCTCGACGTAGTTGTCGCGCAGTTCCGCCGAGATCAGATTGGTGCACACCCCTACCGAGCGCGATGCATCGGGAACCCATACCGTCGGCCCCGAGTAGTTTGGTTCGATCTTGACCGCCGTGTGTACCCGCGATGTCGTCGCGCCGCCGATCAGCAGCGGCAGGGTAAAACCCTCACGCTCCATCTCGCTCGCGACGTGCGCCATTTCCTCGAGCGACGGCGTGATCAGCCCTGAAAGACCGATGATGTCGGCTTTTGTTTCGCGTGCCGTTTCTAGAATTCGCGCCGAAGGCACCATCACGCCAAGATTGACGACGTCGAAGTTATTGCACTGAAGCACCACCGCAACGATGTTCTTGCCGATGTCGTGCACGTCGCCCTTGACCGTGGCGAGCACGATCTTGCCCTTGGGCTTGCCCGCTTCGCCCGATTTTGCCTTCTCTTCTTCTATGTAGGGAACGAGATGGGCAACCGCCTCTTTCATCACCCGGGCTGACTTCACCACCTGCGGCAGAAACATCTTGCCGGCACCGAACAGGTCGCCCACCACATTCATGCCGTCCATGAGCGGACCCTCGATGACGTGGATAGGCTGCTTTGCTGCCAGTCTCGCCTCTTCGGTATCTTCAATGATGTAGGTGGTGATGCCTTTCACCAGCGCATGCGTGAGCCGCTCGCCCACAGATCCCTCGCGCCACGACAGATCCTCTCGATTGACTTTTCTGTCCGAAGTGAAACTCTCGGCAAACTCGACCAGGCGTTCGGTCGCATCGTCGCGGCGATTGAACAACACGTCCTCGACACGCTCGAGCAACGCCTTGTCGATATCCTCGTACACGCCAAGTTGCCCGGCGTTGACGATACCCATTGTCATGCCCGCCTTGATGGCGTGATATAGAAAGGCGGTGTGAATCGCTTCGCGAATGCCGTCGTTGCCGCGAAAGGAAAAAGAGATATTGGAAACGCCACCGGAAATACTGGCAAACGGCAACTTGTCCTTGATGAATCGCGCGGCCTCGATGAAGTCGATGGCGTAGTTCGCATGCTCTTCGATACCGGTTGCCACCGCAAAAATGTTCGGATCGAAAATAATATCTTCCGGCGGAAAGCCGACTTCGTTCACCAGCAAGTTGTAGGCGCGAGTGCAAATCTCCTTGCGCCGCTCCAACGTATCAGCCTGACCTTTTTCGTCGAACGCCATGACGATGGCTGCCGCGCCGTAGCGGCGCGTGAGCTTGGCCTGGCGAATGAATTCCGCCTCGCCTTCTTTCATGCTGATCGAATTCACGACTGACTTGCCCTGAACACATTTCAGGCCGGTCTCGATGACTTCCCACTTGGACGAATCGAGCATGGCCGGCACGCGGGAGATGTCGGGTTCGGAGGCAATCAGGTTCATGAACTGCTTCATGGTGGCGACCGAATCCAGCATCGCCTCGTCCATGTTGACGTCGATGATCTGCGCACCGTTCTCGACTTGCTGGCGCGCCACCGACAGGGCTTGCGGAAACTCCTCCGCTATGATCAGGCGCGCAAAGGCGCGCGAGCCGGTGACGTTGGTGCGCTCTCCGACGTTTACGAACAGCGATTCGTTGCCGACGTTAAGCGGCTCCAGCCCCGAGAGCCGCAGTTTCTTCTCAATCACCGGCGGCGTTCTCGGCTCGATGTTCTCAAGGCTTTTCGCAATTTCACGAATATGCGCCGGCGTGGTGCCGCAGCAACCACCGGCAATGTTGAGAAAGCCGGCCTTTGCGAATTCCCGCAGAAACGACGCGGTGTATTCCGGGCTCTCGTCATACTCGCCGAACGCATTCGGCAACCCTGCGTTGGGATGCAGACTGGTATGGACACCGGCCACGCGGGACAGCTCCTCGATGTGCGGGCGCAGATCCTTGGCACCAAGTGCGCAGTTCAGGCCGATGCTGACCGGCCTCGCATGCGAAACGGAATTCCAGAATGCTTCCGGCGTCTGGCCGCTGAGGGTTCGGCCGCTGGCATCGGTAATCGTCCCTGACACCATCACCGGCAGCGTGATGCCGCGCGTTTCAAAGTAACTGTCGATCGCAAACAACGCCGCCTTGCAGTTGAGCGTATCGAATACCGTTTCCACCATCAGCGCGTCAACGCCACCATCGACCAGCCCGCCGACCGACTCGGTGTAGCAAGCGACCAGTTCGTCAAAGCTGACAGCACGGAACCCGGGATCGTTAACGTCCGGCGACATCGACGCGGTGGCATTGGTCGGCCCTATCACGCCGGCCACGAAACGCGGCTTGCCAGGCGTGGCCTTGCTCCAGGCGTCGGCGCGCTCACGCGCCAGCTGCGCTGCCGACCTGTTCAACTCAATCACCCTGTCGGTCAGGCCATAGTCAGCCATCGAAACCGAATTGGAATTGAATGTGTTGGTTTCGACGATGTCGGCGCCGGCTTCCAGGAAAGCTTCGTGAATGCCGGCAATGACCTTTGGCTGGGTGAGCGTCAACAGGTCGTTGTTGCCGCTTTGATCGCAGTGATGGTCGTGGAAGTGATCGCCGTGATAATGCTCACGGGAGAGTTTGTGGCCCTGAATCATGGTGCCCATGGCACCATCGAGAATCAGAATCCGCTCGGCGAGTCGCTCGAGCAATACCTTGTTACCGTCAACCAAACCCAAAAAGACATCTCCTGAAATGCAAAAAACCCGGCCGCTAAAGCAGTCGGGTTTTATTCCCACGCTTTAGCCACATTTATTAAGCGCCTGCAAGCTGAGAATCAAATCGGCGCGACTTGAGACGCAAGTTAACCCGTCATGATGCTACTGTCAATCGAAGCAAGGTATGCGCCCGGCTGTTGCGGCCGCCCCATGTGTATTCGTCACCCCCCCACACCGCATTTTTCATGGCGCACTATGCGCTTTGACGCGCACTGATTAAACTGCTGTTGGCGGGCTGACGCTCAACGTTGCGGCTCAAGGCGCCAGTTCGTGACAGGACCACGCAACCCGGGGCGCATCGATGCCCGCTTACGATTTATACAACGAGGACGACGAGAACGAAAATGCCTGAATACATGATCAGCTATCTGGGTGGAAACAAACCTTCCAGCGCCGATGAAGGAAAAAAGCATTTCGCGAAGTACATGGATTGGCTGTCCTCGCTGGGAGAATCCGCGGTCAGTCCTGCGAATCCTCTCAAGGATACGAGCACCGTCAGCCCGGATGGCACCATCACTGCCGGAAGCACAACCACCATGTCGGGCTTCACGATTGTCAGGGCAGACTCAATGGACGCAGCAATGACAATTGCGAAAAGCTGCCCGTTTCTCGATATCGGTGGCTCACTGGAGGTGTCGGAACTCATACCGATGCCGGGTGCGTAACAGACATGATTCGCGCAACGACCCGGGTTTTGGCGTAGCCTGCGGCCTGAGAGACCACGTGTTGAACGCATTTGAACTGAAAATCCCCCCACCGGTCATCGGACTGCTGATTGCCACCGCAATGTGGGCAATCGCGTACACGAGCGCCGACCCGCAGACGCTGACCGCGCTGCGGCTGCCGCTGGCTAGCGCGCTCGCGGCGATCGGTGCACTGTTTGACTTCTCCGCGCTGCTCGCCTTCCACCGTGCAAAAACCACGGTCAATCCAATGAAGCCGGGCACCACTTCCACCATCGTGCGCTCGGGCGTTTACCGCATTACACGCAATCCGATGTACGTCGGTCTTGCGTTCTTTTTGTGTGCGTGGGCGGCCTACCTGTGGTCAGCCTGGGCACTGATCGGCCCGCTCGCGTTTGTCGCTTACATCAGCCGCTTTCAGATCGTGCCGGAGGAAAAAACGCTGGCGCGATTGTTTGGCGAGGACTATCTGGCATACAAGGCGACGGTGCGCAGATGGCTGTGAGGCTCGCCGTTCATTCCGGCAAATTGCGACAACACGAAATCGCCTGTCGCTGCATGGTTCGGCGTTTCGCGCCGGAGTCGCACCTTCCCGCTGAAAACGCGGCGTTAGAATGGCCCGTGAAGTGGGCTGCCAGAAAACTCTGTATCGTCCGGGGAGGACAAAACTGTGAATCGAACAATCAATGCCGGTGTTGCACATCACGTCGGTAGCTACAGCGACGCGGTCGAAATCAACGGCGCCAAACGCATCGTTTACGTATCGGGCACACCCGGCATCAACAGCGACAGCGGCAAATTGCCGGAAAGCTTTGCCGAACAAGCTGACCTGGCCTGGAAAAATATCGTTCAAATCCTAAGCGAAGCGGACATGGGCGTCGAGGACATCGTCAAGCTGACCCAACACCTGATCAGGCGGGAGGACCTGGCCGGTTATCGCGACATCCGCACCCAATACCTGGGCGAATGCGCGCCGGCATCGATGCTGACCTTCCTGCCCGAACTGGTATGGCCCGACATGCTGATCGAGCTGGAAGTAGTGGCGGCAAAGTGAGGCGCGGATGAGCCCGACGTTAGCCCCATCCTCACCCGAGGGAAAAATGGACGCAGAGAACACCTGCCAGGTGTTCGACTGGCTGTGGACGTCCGGCCAGCTTTCTCCGAAAGACATCGGACGGCTTCCGGCGCTGGGTGTTGACGCGGTGATCAATCTTGCGCCGCCGACATCTTCGAATGCCCTTGCCGGCGAAGCCGAACTGGTCACCCGGCAAGGTCTCGCTTACGTACAGATACCGGTTGACTGGGAACAGCCCGTTCCAGGCCAGTTCTCCCAGTTCGTGTACATATTGAAAGCGTTCGAAGGGCGCAAGGTGTGGGTGCATTGTGCAAAAAACATGCGCGTTTCTGCGTTTGTGTATCTCTATCGGAAGCTTGTTCTGGGCGAGAGCGAAGATGCCGCTTCCTTCCCGATGCGCGAAATCTGGCAGCCGAACGATGTCTGGCGGTCGTTTATCAGCGACGTTGCCAGCAATCACAATACGTGACCGGTTGGCCGGTGGTTCGAAAGATGGATACCGTGCGAACAAGTTCGCTCCTGTCCGGTTAACCCCGGGGAGAACCTGATGCTCAGGCTGGGTATCGACCTCGGAGGAACGAAAACTGAAATCATCGCCCTGAACGAGAGCGGTCGTGAGTTGCTGCGCAAAAGAGTGATGACACCGCGTGGCGATTACGACACGACACTGCACTCCATCGTTTCACTGGTGGCACAGGCCGAGCAAGAGTTGGGCGAACGCGGATCAGTGGGCATCGGCACACCGGGCGCGATTTCACCGGGCACCGGCTTGATGCGCAACTGCAATTCGACCTGGCTGAACGGGCGACCGCTTCTGGATGACCTGATCCGGCTTCTCGATCGTGACGTTCAAATCGAAAACGACGCCAACTGCTTCACGCTGTCGGAGGCGACTGATGGCGCCGCTGCGGGCCATCGCGTTGTGTTCGGCGTGATTCTGGGCACCGGTGTTGGCGGCGGCATCGTCGTCGATGGCAAGCTGCTATCCGGGCCCAACCGCATCGCCGGAGAGTGGGGACACAATCCGCTGCCGTGGTCCCGCGACGAAGAACGGCCGGGACCGCCTTGCTACTGCGGCAAGAACGGCTGCATCGAGACATTTCTGTGCGGGCCCGCGCTCACCGGCGACCATGCCCGCCACAATGGCGTAGAGCTTTCCAGTGAAGAAATCGTTTCCGCGGCGGCACGGGGTGAAGCGTGCAGTCTGGCAAGCATGGAGCGTTATGAAGACCGGCTCGCAAGGGCGCTGGCTCACGTCATCAATGTCCTCGATCCGGATGCCATCGTACTCGGGGGAGGAATGTCGAATATCACACGCTGGTACGAAAGCGTCCTCCAGCTGTGGTCGCAATGGGTGTTCTCGGATCGGGTTGATACCGCGCTGCTACGCAACCATCATGGCGATTCCAGTGGCGTGCGCGGGGCGGCGTGGCTGGGTGCCTGAATCTGCGAGGCCTTCAATCAGGCCCGTCGCACAATTCCGAATTAGCGTACCAACAGGGCTTGCCTGACAGCACGTGACGCCAATAGATTGAGGTAGACTGCGCCCTTCGCGCCATCCCGGGCGCTGCGGTCATACACACTGCATGCGTTACAACGTTGCGCACAGCCGTTGCGAAAGTGATGTGCTTCGCCAACTTCCGGGACAACATCAACAGCCTCCTCCGGAAGAATCTCAATGCCCAACCTGCTCGAACCACTAAGCTTTAGCCACGGCCCGTCCATGAAAAACCGCTTCATGCTGGCACCATTAACCAACCAACAAAGCCATGAAGACGGCAAGATGTCGGAAGACGAATTCCGCTGGCTCACCATGCGCGCGGAAGGCGGTTTCGGCTTGACGATGACGTGCGCCTCGCATGTGCAGGAAATCGGCAAAGGCTTTCCGGGGCAGATGGGCATCTGGTCGGACGATCACCTTCCCGGCCTGACGCGCCTGGCAGGTGCAATCAAGGCGCAGCAAAGCGTTGCCGTGTCGCAACTGCATCACGCCGGGCTGCGTTCACCCAGCGAAGTCATCGGTACGACGCCGGTTTGTCCGTCGGATAACGAGAAAACCGGCGCACGCGCACTGACCCACGCCGAAGTGAAGCAATTGATCGAGGACTTCATCGCCGCCGCTGTGCGCGCCGAGAAAGCCGGCTTTGACGGCGTCGAGTTGCACGGCGCGCACCAGTACATTCTGTGTCAGTTCTTCAGCGCGGAGATCAACCATCGCAGCGACGAGTACGGCGGCAGCCTGGAAAACCGCTCGCGCATCCTGTTCGAAATTATCGACGGTGTGCGCGCGCGCTGTGGCAAGGATTTCATGTTGGGCGTGCGATTGTCCGCCGAGCGTTTCGGCATGAAACTGGCCGACTCGGTCCAGATCGCCCAGCGACTGATGGCCGAGGACAACATCGATTTTCTCGACATGTCGCTTTGGGATGTGTTCAAGGAACCCGAGGAAGACGAGCACAAGGGCCGGACATTGATGAGCTACTTCACCGAGCTCGACCGGCACAACACGCGCCTTGGTGTTGCCGGAAAAATCCGCACACCGCAGGAAGCCGAAGCCACCATGGCCGCAGGCGCCGACTGGATCATGCTGGGGCGTGCGGCCATGCTGCAACACGATTGGCCGAATCGTTACAAGGCAGACCCTTCGTTCAAACCCGTGGAGATGCCGGTTCCGCGCGCATACCTGAAATCCGAAGGCATGTCGGAAAAATTCCAGGAATACGTCGAAGGCAGGTGGCCGGAATTTTTTGCCGACTAGAGTCCGTCACCGTTATCAATAACTGACGACTACCGGTCCCAGACCTCTTCCGGGACCGGCAGGCCGGCGAGATCGGCTGCACTCAGCGGCCGATCCGGATCAATCCCGAAGCTTTCCAGAATCAACGCAAGCTGCCGTGTGTGCTGCGCGGCATGCCAGGCTGTGCGCTCCAGCACTTCGTGCATCGGGCGCTGTCCGTAGTAGGTCGGCACATCATAACCAAGTGAGGGGTCGGTCTCGCTGCGCCACCATGCGAGAAGCTGCGCGCGAATTTGTGCTGCCCAACGCACCAGATCATCGCGGCGCCAGTGCGTCGGCGGCAGATCGTTGAATGCTTCGAACCGGAGTTCCGTTTGCTGCGCCGCCTGCAAACCCATTTCCGCGACGCGCACGATATGGTAAACAAGCGCGCCGACGGTTCGGTTACGATTGCGAAATACCGTGCGCAACTGTTCGTCTGACAATTGCCCGGTCAGGCGCGCGGCGGCGGTCAACACCAGATCCAGTTTTGCAACCAGGTCGTCCGGTGCCAGCATGTCCATCGCCCTGGTCTTCAGGTCGAGAAACTTGATGACATCGTTCAGGGACTGCGCCAGCGTGTAGCTGCCGCCAAGCGCCACGACCGGCACGCTGCGCGCGCCCAGTTCCGTTAGCTGTGCAAGCCCTTCTTCATCGTTGTGCACGTCAATGGAATCGAACTCAATGCCCTGCGATGTCAGGAATTCCTTCACCCGCAAACACGATGTGCAGCCGGGCTGCCAGAAAACCTTGATACGGGCGTTCTCCCGATTTTCAGTGGTTTCAATTACGCGGGGGCTCACTTTTGACACTTCCTTTTCGAATACCATCAAAATAGCATATCCATAATGAAAGTCCGGGCCACGTCGCGCATCGACGCAACCGGCATCGACGAAATTGATAGGGTCGTCGGGCAGTTTAGGAAAAATCTACGGCGTCACAACCAGGCATCGATGTTTACGGCGTAAGCACAACTAACGGCTGGAAGCCACTGATCCTGCCGCACGACGATTGCATCGACACCGCGACTGCGGCCCATGCCACGCGATTCATGGGCTGGAGAAAAGGCACATGACCGAAACAGCGCAGGACACGGCCACGATGCGAATCGATATTGTCTCCGACGTGGTGTGCCCGTGGTGCATCATCGGCTACAAACAGCTTGAAATAGCGTTACATGAAACCGGCACGCCTGCCGAAATTCACTGGCACCCGTTCGAACTGAATCCGCACATGCCGGAAGAAGGCGAGGACCTGCAACAGCACCTCGCGGCCAAATACGGGTCGACACCGGAAGACAGTCACAAAGTGCGCGCGCGGTTGACCGCAATGGGCTCCGAACTCGGCTTCAGCTTCAACTACGCCGACGACATGAGAATCGTCAACACGTTTCGGGCGCATCAACTTTTGCACTGGGCAGGAGCGCAGGGGCGTGAACACGATCTGAAAATGGCACTCTTTGCCGCATGCTTTACGCATCAACAGAACGTGAATGACCCTGACGTTCTCGCCGACACGGCGGCGAGTGTCGGACTCGACCGGGATGAAGCACTCGCCGTGCTGCGCGACGCGCGCTTCGCAGATGCAGTTCGCGGCGCGGAACGCGTCTGGACAGAGCGCGGCATCCAGGGCGTTCCGGCAATGATCTTCAACCAGAAGTATCTGGTGACGGGCGCACAGGGGATCGAGAATTTCACGTCGGTCCTGCGTCAGCTGGCGGAAGAGTTTGCCACCTGATCCAAACCGAACGGAGCAGCAGCATTGTCAAAAGCGCAAGTCATCCACAAACTCGGCCCGCCCGCTGCGATGCAATGGGAGGACTGGCCCGTGCCGGACCCGGCACCGGGCGAGGTCCGGTTGCGCCACACCGCAGTCGGCGTGAACTACGCGGACACCTATCACCGCGGCGGCATTTCCCACCCGTGGCCGGTGCCGCCTTGCCCGGTAGTGATCGGTTTCGAAGGCGTCGGGGTTGTCGAAGGGCTTGGGGAGGGCGTGAGCAGTTTCAAACCTGGTGACCGGGTCGCCTATGGCATTCCGCCGCTGGGCAGCTACGCCGAAGCGCGCAACTACCCGGCCGACAAGCTCTTGCACCTGCCCGAAGCGCTCGATGATCGCAAAGTCGCGGCACTGCTGATGAAAGGCATGACGGCGCAGTACCTGCTGCACCGGACCTACAAGGTGCAGCCGGGCGACACGATCCTGGTTCATGCCGCCGCCGGCGGGATGGGACTGATTCTGTGCCAATGGGCCAGGGCGCTGGGTGCGACCATCGTCGGCACCGTCAGTACCGAAGAGAAAGCCGAAGCTGCCCGTGCTGCGGGTTGCGACTACCCGGTGGTGCGCTCAAAGGAGAGCTTCGTCGCGAAAGTGAAAGAGGTCACCAACGGCGAAGGCGCGGCGGTCGTCTACGAGGCCATCGGCAAGGACACTCTGCAGGCCTCGCTCGACAGTCTGCGGCTGATGGGTGTGTGCGCGGCATACGGCCACGTGTCCGGGCCGCCCGATCCGGTCGATATTATTCAGGACCTTGGCCGGCGCGGTTCACTGTTCATTACCCGGCCGGCGATCATGCACTATCTCGCCAAACGCTCCGACCTCGAATGGGCGGCGCGTGATCTGTTCAAGGCAATCGGCGACGGCATACTCGACGCCAACATCAACTACGAATACCCATTAAAGGATGCGG
>DATKYN010000239.1:0-9190 GCA_035528435.1 Burkholderiales bacterium | reverse complement strand
TAGTCGACTGTCTGTTCCAGTAGGAGGTATTGTTCTGGCGTTGTTGCGCCTCACGGCAGCGTGACGGAATCGTGCTAAACCGGGTTTGAAGAGTAAATCTGCCGCCCGGGCCTGGCGTTCTGGAATTTCATAAAGTACCAGCGCGGTTGCCTGGCTTACGACTGACCGGCCCTCTTGGTGCGACTGCGGGCTCTTTCAGGTACGCTATCGCCAATGAGGTCGCAATAAGGTCGACAGTATGTTCACCGTGCGCGCTCAACCCGGGTCGAGACCAACTCGATCAGCGAGCAAACCTGTCTGCGAGGTTCACGCATGGAGAAGGTGGTTGTTGGATGGCGCGAGTGGGTTGCCTTGCCAGAGCTCGGTATCGATCGAATCAATGCCAAGGTTGATACGGGTGCGCGCACATCCGCCCTGCACGCGTTCAAAATCAAGAGCTTTACCAGGGATGGGCGTGACTTCTTGCGGTTCTTCCTGCATCCGATGCAACGTCAATCGACACCCGAGGTTTTGTGTGAGGCGCCGCTGGTGGATGAGCGTTTGATCACCAGTTCAAGCGGGCAGCGTGAACGGCGTTATGTAATCGAAACGTTGTTGCGGCTTGGCCAATCGGAATGGCCAATCGAGGTGACGCTGACCAATCGCGATGAAATGGGCTTTCGGATGCTCCTCGGCAGGCAGGCAATGCGTCGCCGGTTGGTTGTCGATCCTGGAAGCTCGTACAAACTCGGCCGTTCAAAGCGTGTAGAGCGACGTAAAAAGGAGGGAAGTAGGTGAGAATTGCAATGCTGGCTCGTAATCCGACGTTGTACTCGCATCGGCGCTTGGTCGAAGCTGCCGAGGCACGCGGACACCAAATTGAAATAATCAATACGCTGGGGGTATACATCAGTGTCGCCTCCCATCGGCCGGAAATGCATTACAAGGGCCAAATTCTGGATGGGTTTGACGCTGTCATTCCGCGTATCGGTGCTTCGATCACCTTTTTCGGTACCGCAGTGTTGCGGCAATTCGAAGTCATGGGCGTATATCCGTTGAACGAGTCGGTATCCATCAGTCGGTCGCGAGACAAACTGAGAAGCATGCAACTGCTTGCGCGTCGCGGAATTGGATTGCCGGTGAGTGTCTTTGCGCATGCTACCAGCCAGGCCGGAGATATTCTGGACATGCTGGGTGGCGCGCCAGTCATCATCAAGTTGCTGGAAGGCACGCAGGGAATTGGAGTTGTGCTTGGTGAGACGCCTGGCGCGGCGAAGAGCATGATTCAGGCGTTTGGTGGGCTGAAAGCGAATATTCTGGTGCAGGAGTTTATCAAGGAAGCGGGTGGAAGCGACATCAGATGTCTGGTGGTTGGTGAGAAAGTCGTCGCCTCGATGATGAGAACGGGGGCTGATGGCGACTTTCGCTCGAACTTGCATCGTGGCGGCAAGGCGAAGTCGATCAAGATCACACCGGAAGAGCGATCGACGGCCGTGCGATCGGCGCAGATCATGGGGTTGAATGTATGCGGCGTGGATATGTTGCGATCAAACCACGGGCCGGTTGTGATGGAGGTGAATTCGTCACCGGGTCTGGAAGGCGTTGAGAAGGCCACGGGAATTGACGTTGCAGACAAGATTATCGAATTCCTTGAAAAAAACGCGAAACCGAACAAGACGAGAACGCGCGGGCGTGGCTGAAAAGACTACGGGTGCCTTCTCGATAGGCGGCGTACAGGTGCAACCCGGCGAGCGCCGGATCATTGAATTGCCGGTAACGGATTTGTCTACCAGTACACCGGTGTCGATGCCTGTCCAGGTGATTTGCGGAAAGCGTCCCGGTCCGACGCTGCTGATCTGTGCGGCCATTCATGGTGATGAAATATCCGGCGTCGAGATTATCCGGCGGGTGCTGTCATTGAGTTCGCTTCGCAGACTGCACGGTACGCTGGTGGCCGTTCCGGTCGTGAACGCGTTCGGTTTTATGTCACAGTCACGTTATCTGCCGGACCGTCGGGATCTGAATCGCTCATTTCCCGGTTCGCCTCAGGGGTCGCTGGCGTCCCGGATAGCGCACTTGTTTCTGAATGAGATCGTAGCGAAATGCAGCCACGGGATCGATTTGCATACCGGTGCTATCCATCGCGGCAATTATCCCCAGGTGCGAGCCAACCTGGATGACGCCGACGCATCGAGTATGGCAATGAACTTTGGTGTTCCGGTGGTGATAAATGCCAGTTTGCGTTCTGGCAGCTTGCGCGAAGCGGCGAAGACTCATGGCGTTCCTCTGATCGTTTACGAAGCAGGCGAGGCATTGCGATTTGACGAGATGTCGATTCGTGCCGGCGTCAAGGGCATCATGCGCGTGATGCGTGGCTTGGGCATGCTTCATCTTGGCAGAAGCATGGGCAAGAGTTTCGAGCCAATTATCGCCCGTTCGACGACATGGCTGCGCGCACCCGCCAGTGGCATTCTGCGAGCCAGTGCCGGACTGGGCGCGCAGGTTCGCGAAGGCGGGCGCCTGGCCTACATCGCCAACGCCTTCGGAGGTGATGAAGTGGAGGTCAAGTCGCCCTGGAACGGTATTGTCATCGGGCGGACCAATCTACCCCTGGTTTACGAGGGCGATGCACTGTTTCACATAGCCCGCCTTGAGGGCACCCAGGTCGTGGCTGAAACGCTCGACGCGTTTTCACCCGAGGAGGCTTATGCCGAAGGCTTGACAGCAGAACTTGCTGACGATCCGCTGATTGCCTGACGTTATGCCTCGATTGCTAGCCGTTCGGTCGTAGTTGTATTTTGCCGCCCCGCGATTCACGTTTGGCATGCGCCATCGCATCGGAAACCTTCTCCAGCGGGTAGCTCGCCTCAATCTCGACGTGAATCGTCCCATCGATCAGGCGTTGCGCAAGCTGTTCGTACATAGCCTGGATCTGTGAGAACTCCATTCCACGCATCAGCTTGGCCAACCAGAATCCCGTCAGGGTGATGTCACGAAATACAAAGTTGAATGCGTTGATTTCGCAAAGTTCGCCGGAGAGCAGGCCGTAGTTAACGACTGTGCCGCCGTCACCGACGCAATCGGTGAGACGGCCAATGGCGGAGCCGCCAACGGCGTCGATGCCAAGCTTGACCGGGGCACCGCCGGTTTCTTTTGCGACACGCTTTGCCAGATCGGGGCCGTCTACCACGACAACGTCGGCCCCCAGTTCTTTCAACGGTTCGATCAGTTCGCTGCGACGAACGATATTCACGGTGCGGATGCCTTCAGCGTGCGCGAGGCGAATCAGATCGACGCCGACGCCAGAGTTGGCGGCGTTCTGTATGACCCAATCCCCTTTTGACAATGATACGTAACTGGTCAGCATGAGATGGGCAGTGGCGACGTTGACCTTAAGCATCGCCGCCTGGGCAAGATCGACGTCATCCGGCAAGCGAATAAAAGCCTGAGCCTGGTCGCGAATTTGTTGCACCCAGTTAGTGCGAGCCAGACTCATTACCTTGTCTCCAACCTGGAGGCTGGTCACTTCCGGACCGACTGCTACTACAGTGCCGGCGCCTTCAATGCCGACCGGGCATGGCGTTTCGGGCACGGTTGCATAGTTTCCTTCTATCATCAGGATATCGGCCGGATTGATTGAGCATGCGACGATGTCCACCAGTACTTCGCCTTTTCCCGGGGCTCCCGGATCGGCAACATCTATGCATTTAACGACTTTTTCGGCTGGGCCAATCGCGCTGAGTTGGGCTGATTTCATTTGGACTTTCCGTTTGAATTTGAATGTCGAGCCGGTGCAGCCCCTTGATTTTGCCAGGTTGCTTCTGCCACCAAGGTGAATGCCAGGTTCCTGTTACGGAACCGCCGGGTACCTTTGTACTCCAAGCGGTGAAGCATACGCGGGTTACGATGTATTGGTGCGCTGGCCGGGATCGGGAAGCACCATCATCGGGAAGCACCATTTTCGCGAAAGCGATCATGCTCTTGAAAAGGCTGTTGTAAGTCACCATGTAGCTGAAAACAGGCAAATCAATGCAACAAAGATATCAACGAAAAGTCAGGATCACCGTCGGGGGCGCACCAGGGGACGTCGAACCACCAGGGCTGTTGGCAAAGGTGTTCGCAGCCATGATTGGGGCAGTCGCGCTGGTTGTGGCATTCATGTTCTCGGTGGTGGCGCTGGCCGTTGTGGCGGTCGTGATCGTGATCGCCGTAATCTACGTGTGGTGGAAAACCCGCGATCTGCGCCGGAATCTGCGCGAAAATCCGCCCGGTGGTCGTGTCATTGATGGTGATGCCACCCGCGACGGCGATTGAGGCCGCCGGTTTCGACCAGGTCTTGCGCGACGGGGTCGCGGGCAGGTCGCTTTAAAGCAGAGGTGGGAAGTTTGTGCCAGAAGCCCGTTTTATGGCCCGGGATACCCGCTTATTCTGCCGAGGCGTAACGCTGGATTTTCTCCTCATCAAGCTCAACACCCAGTCCCGGTTTCTGCGGTAACGGCATGCAGCCGTCCGAGGCATCGAGTTTGACTGGCTCGGCGAGATACCACTGGAAAAGGTCGCTGCTAAAGCCGCGAGGGTCGTGAAACACTTCTACATAGGGGCAGTTCGGTATTGCCGCGCACAAATGCAGATGTGCGATGAAGCCCAGCCCACCACCACCGTGGTGCGGCGCGCACAGCTTGTTGTGCATTTCAGCATAGGCGCATGCCTTGCGGATCTGTGACATCGTTTCACCGACCATCGCTTCCGGTTGCAACACGTCGTAACAGCCGCGGTCGATCAGCCAGCGATACTCGTGTAGTCCACTGTTGTTTTCACCGCCAGCAATGAGCATGTCGACTGAATCGGTCAATCGCGCGAGGTTGTCAAAGTCGTAGCGCCCCAGTGGCTCCTCCAGCCAGTACACGCCAAGGCGCTGCAATTCACGGGCGGTTTGCAGCGCACGCTCATAGCCCCACACTGGCCCCTCTTCGGGTTGTAAGGTGCCTGGTTGTTGCGCCTGATTGGCGTCGACCATCAAAGTGAAATCACGGCCGGCGGCGAAGCGGGCGGCTTCGACTTGCGCGATGTCCTGTTGGATATCCTGGTCGTGAATACGCAGCTTGGCGGCACACCATCCATTGTCACGAACATTCAGTACGTCGTCAGCGCGCTGTTCCGGCGTGCTAACTTCGATGAACGACGCATAGGCAGGCATGCGCTCGCGAAACCCGCCCCATAATTTGTACAAAGGCTGGCCGCAGGCTTTCCCAATGATGTCCCAGAGCGCGATTTCCACCCCCCAGCCAGTGCCGGCATTGCGGAAAACGCGTGCATGCTGTTCCAGCGCGAACGGGTCGGTGCCAATCAACTGGGGCTTGATCCAGGAGTCGATCAGGGGTGATACGTTGTAACCGGGTGAACCGATCCCGGTAATACCCTCATCTGTCATTACTTTTACGATAGTCCCGCCCCAACGCTGCCATTCGCCGCCCGGCGTCCATGCCGGCTTCAATGGGCGGTCGAGTGGCGGGCCGTCAAGTTGCATAACCTGGATGTCGGTAATTTTCATCGTATTGCACCGGTAGGCGGTTTATCGGATAGTCACCTGAAACGTCGGGCGCTGCAATGCAGGTGACTACAAGCGCACCGGTTTTCCTGTGGGATGTTGGATTTTCGTTGGGGCAATACGATGAACCGGGGTGATCTGGAACGGGCAATAGCGTTTGCCGTTGCGCATGAGACCGCATGGAGCCGGGATACGACTGGCTCGTGGGGTATTCATCTGGAAGATCCGCCGCCGTGGAATCGTTTGCTGGGGCCGGTTCACCCGCGTGGCCCCGTGTCTGGCACGATTGTCCTCGAAGGCAAAACCCTCGCGTCCTGGGGTGAGCCGGCGCGCCCTGATCTGACGTTCAGCGTTGCGAAAACCTATCTCGCGCTGCTGGCAGGTGTTGCGCATGACCGGGGATTATTGCCGGATGTTGACGAACCGGTTGGCGAGCGGGCGGCCGGGATCGGATTTGATGACGGCCGGAACGCTGAGGTTACATGGGCACATCTGCTGCAGCAGACCAGCGAGTGGGAGGGTGACTGCTTCGATGTTCCCGAGCAGGTTGACCGCTATCGGGTGTTGCCCTTCCAGGGGGTGGCGAAATCAGGGAAGAAAGGCGATCCACGGCCGCTGCAGTCCCCGGGCACTTACTGGGAATACAATGATGTGCGTATCAACCAGTTATCGCTGGCTTTGCTGCATCTTTTTGACCAACCGCTTCCAGAGGTGTTTTTGGAGGCCATCATGGCGCCAATCGGCGCTAGCCGCGACTGGCGCTGGGACGGCTATGACAACGCATGGGTTGAACTGAATGGCCGGCGCGTGCAGTCAGTGCCCGGCGGTAGTCACTGGGGTGGTGGTGTGTCGATCAGCAGCCTCGATCAGGCACTGATCGGCCAGCTACTGTTGAATGCGGGTCGGGCGTCGGGTGAACAAGTCGTTTCATCCGAGTGGATTGCCACCATGTGCGCGCCGTGCCTGATTGCGCCGTTCTATGGTTATCTTGTCTGGCGCAATCACCAGCAGCGCATTTTCCCCAGTGTTCCGGAAAGCAGCATCTTTGCAATTGGTGCAGGTGGTTCGTTTACCTGGGTTGAGCCTGAGCAACGAATGGTGCTGGTTGTGCGCTGGATTGATACGGCGTTTGCCGATACCTTTTTTGGAGCCATCCTGCAGGCCCTGCGAGGATAACCGGAGCGGAGCTCAGGTGATTGGTAAAGATGCGGGGGAACGCGTGATCGCGAATGACAGCCGGCCGCGATCTGCCGCCCACAAACAGAGGGGCCGGCAATAATGCCGGCCCCTCTGTGCTTCTGTGTCTGCCGGGCGTGTTCGCCCGGTCGTATCTGCCTGGCGGCAGATTACTTGACCATTGCTTTGACCTGCTCCAGCCCGGCTTTGTATGCGCCGTTCAGAAACGCGATCACTTCTTCGTCAGACATTTCGCCGTTCGAGCCATTCTGATAAGAGCTTGTCCAGGTTATGTCGGCCACGCCAGGCGCGAGTTGCATGACAGTTACCGTCGACGAGTAATTCTTGATCGGCAGCGGGGCCGGATCGATGACCCGATAGGTGTATGTGCGGTTTAAGGCGTCCCACGCGAGCAGCTCTTCATCGAAACTGGGCCCATCCTGAATCGTCAGGGTACGGATTGCGCCAACTTCGTTGTTGTTCCCGGATTTGATGTCGGCGCCTGAAAACACGGGATGCCAGATATCCAGCCCATCAAAATCCTTGACCACATCCCAGACGCGCGACGCGGTCGTGTCGATTCGCATCGAGGAGTATGAATTCAGGATGTTGTCGGCGTGAGCCGAGAAAGACAATATGGCAAAGCTTGCCAATGCCAGTTTCAGTAATTTCTTCATGAACGGGTTCTCCTCTTGTTGGTTTGTGCCTTCAAAAAAGCGTTATGTACTAATGCTGCGCGGTGCATTGCACCGTTACTTTGCCAATTGACGTGCGTTGCCAAATGGCGGTGCAGGACACTCTCGCGACGAGCTCAGGGGTCGGGCAATGCCCTCCCAAGCGGCCGAAATCAGCAGGCCAACTATTTTACACGCCCCGGCCGCATCGGGGCGCGCCTCGCGCCCGTTGCGGTGAACGTATGATGCCTTGCCCGAACTGATTATCGCAGTGCGCGTTGCCCCTGGCTTTCCCGAGATCAGGCTACGCATACTGGATACGCGGGGCTTGTTCATGTGGATGCTATTCGCTCCGGTCGCCACTGCCAGCCCCGGCTATGAGGGCCGGTTCTAGCCGCGATGAACCTGGAACGGGCTGAACGACTGGTTCACCGGCATCAATTCGATGCGGTTGATGTTCATATGGGGCGGCAGACTGGCAATCCATAGCAGGGTATCGGCGATATCTTCGCCAGTCATCGGGCTCGCGCCTTTGTAGAGCGTGTCAGATGCTTCCTGATTGCCTTTGGTGCGAACCAGTGTGAACTCCGTCTCGGCCATGCCGGGTTCAACAGATGTGACCCGAACTCCGGTGCCGTGAAGGTCGGAGCGCAGTCCGAGTGTGAACTGAACCACAAACGCCTTTGTACCACCGTACACGTTACCGCCCGGATACGGGTAACTCGCCGCAACCGAGCTGATGTTGATGATCGCACCTTTACGCTTGATCAGCGCGGGGAGCAGTTTGTGCGTCAGGGCTGCCAGTGCCCGGATATTGGTGTCGATCATGGTATTCCACTGTTCCAGATCGGCTTTCTGCGCGGGGGCCGTGCCGAGAGCCAGGCCCGCATTGTTGATTAACAGGTCGATATTGCTGAAGGGCTCCGGCAGTTTCGCCAGCGCCGCGTCCATGGCGGCCGGGTCGCGAATGTCGAAGGCGGCAGCGTAGACCTTGTCGGCACCGAGTTCATCGACCAGTTTCTGCAGCCGTTCGGCCCGGCGTCCGGTCGCGACGACGCGCCAGCCGGCATTGGCGAACCGGTGAACCGAAGCCTTTCCGAAACCGGATGTGGCACCCGTAATCAGTACAGTTTTTGACATTGTTATTCCTCCATATTGAATGACTTCACTGGCTACCCGGCTAAGCGGTCAACCGTTCGTCCAGCAGTTCGATCCAGTGTCTTACCGGCAAACCTGTGCCACCTTGTATGTGGGTGAGACAGCCGATGTTTGCGGTCGCGACGGCGACCGGTTGGTCCGACTCGAGTGCGGCAACCTTGTTCTTCAATAGCCTTTGCGAAAGTGTTTCCTGAAGAATTGAATACGTCCCGGCGGATCCGCAGCACAGGTGCGCGTCCGGGACGATGGTCAGTTCATAACCCGATGCATCCAGCAATGCCTCCACTTTGCCGCGTATTTGCTGGCCGTGTTGCAGTGAGCACGGAGAATGAAAAGCGACACGCGGTCGGCTGCCGCCCTGGAGTACAGGTTTTTCTCCGATCGCTTTCTCCAGACTATCGGATTCGGCTTCCATGATTTCACTGATGTCACGGGCAAGCTCGGTAACGCGCTTCGCCCTGGCTGCGTAGGCGGGATCATCCGCAAGCAAGTGAGCGTACTCCGCGACCATCGTGCCGCAACCGCTGGCTGTCATTACGATGGCTTCAGCGCCATCCTCGATAAACGGCCACCATGCGTCGATGTTGCGCCGCATGTAAGTCAGCGCATCGGTTTGATGGTTCAGGTGAAAGGTGACCGCGCCACAGCAGGTGGC
>DATKYN010000238.1:0-2900 GCA_035528435.1 Burkholderiales bacterium | reverse complement strand
GAGCCTGCTCAAGATACCGTTTTTCGGCTGGGGGCTCGCGATGATGAGCCCGATCGCAATCGACCGTACTGCGGGGATGCGTGCTCTTCGACAGACGCTTGAGCAGGGACGCGATCGTCTGGCCGCTGGCTGGTGGATCGTGATGTTCCCGGAAGGCACGCGCATTCCCCCGGGGCAGCATGGCCGTTATCATATCGGTGGGGCCTGGATTGCCGCACAGATCGGCGCCAAAGTCGTTCCGGTCGCTCACAATGCCGGCACGGTGTGGGGCCGCAATGCCTTTATCAAATATCCGGGTACGATTACCGTGAGTATCGGTCCGGCGCTCGATGCAACCGGACGCAAACCGGAACAACTGATCAAAGAGGTGGAACACTGGGTAGAGCAGGAAGTCGAACGGCTGGGCAGCGCTCACCACTCATAGCCGATCTTTTTCCGGTTGACGTGGTCGCGCAGCCGCAAACCGCGAACCTTGGTGAGCGCGCTGTCCCGTTCATTCTGAAACGCAGTCGGCGACGTCGCAGCATCGCCTTCAGCGTCGACGGCAACGGCCTTGTGGTTTCGGCCCCGTGGAACGCGTCGGACTCACGAATTCGCCGTTCGATGGCCGATGGCGCCGACTGGATCATCAGGAAGCTCGAGGAATGGTCCGGTCACGAGACGCGTGAGCAGCGCTGGGCGGACGGCGTGCAGCTCGCATTCCTTGGAAGCGAACTGACTCTGAAGGTTGTCACCGATGCCGTATTGTTACCACCGGTATTGCGCGATCAGTGGTGCCTGCAAATCACCGTTGCCGACGCGTCCAAAGAGTCCAGAATCCGCGAAGCTGCCATTGGCTGGTACCGGCGGCATGCCGCGCGCAATTTTAGTGATCGCATCGCCAGGTATACAGCGGCGATGCAGCTACCGGCGCCGAAAGTGTTTCTGTCGAATGCACGCACACAGTGGGGAAGCTGCAACGCCCGGCGCCAGGTGCGACTGAACTGGCGTCTGGTGCAAGCGCCGCAGGAAGTGGTGGACTACGTCGTGGTACATGAGCTGGCACACTTGATTGAAATGAATCATTCGAAACGGTTCTGGCGCATTGTTGAACAGCATTTTCCCGGACATCTCGAGGCGCGAAAACACCTGAACGAACGCGGTCACTGGTACCTCGACATTTGACGCGCAAGAAGGGATGAAAAGAAACGCCGCCTCAAGGCCACGACTCAACCATGTTTCATGAAAACTGCGGTTCGCCGCGCTCAATATCGTGCCTCATGTCGCTCGAGATCGCTGAAGCCTGCCCGGTGAACGTCCGGTTCCTCTGTCCAGCAACGACCCGCCGGGAGCGCTGATGCCCGTGCTACACTCGTCGGCCCTGCGGGGAGCACACGCGAACATGCGCCATACGATACTGATATTGACCCTGATTCTTCTGGCCGGCTGCGGCTCGAAAGGCGCGCTTTATCTTCCCGATGAGGAAGCGGAAGCGCAAGCCGCACCGCCCGCAGCACCGCCTTCCATTGACGACGGCATAAAGCTCGACGTTGACGACGAAGACCTTGAGCCCGAGGTCGGAGGCAGGGGGTAGCGAACTGTGAAGTTTTTCACTGAGCGAGACGACGCGCTGCACGTTGAACGTGTGCCACTCGCCCGCATAGCCGAGCAGTACGGCACCCCGTGCTTCGTGTACTCACGCGCCGCGATAACGGAAGCGTATCGCGCCTATGACGAGGGCTTCGGCGATCATCCCCACCTGATCTGCTATGCCGCAAAGGCCAACTCCAACATTGCCGTACTCGATGTGCTCGCACGGCTTGGTAGCGGGTTCGACATCGTTTCGGGAGGCGAACTCAAGCGAGTGCTGGCCGCCGGCGGCGATCCGCGCAAAATCGTTTTTTCAGGTGTCGGAAAGAGCGAAGCAGAACTGCGCGACGCAATCGAGGCCGGCATATTGTGTTTCAACGTCGAGTCCGAATCGGAGATGCACCGGTTGGCGCGCATCGCCCGTGAAGCACAGGTGGTTGCCCCGGTCAGCTTTCGTGTCAATCCGGATGTCGATGCGCGCACCCATCCCTACATTTCAACAGGCCTGAAGCAGAACAAGTTCGGAGTAGGTTTCGAAGACGCATTACGGCTGTACCGGCAGGCACATGACACGCCGAGCCTGCGCGTGGTCGGGATTGACTGTCACATCGGATCGCAACTGACCGAGCTTGGCCCGATGGAAGATGCCGCGCGCAAGGTGGTCGCGCTGGTGGACCAGTTGGCCACGGACGGGATCGATATCGAACATGTCGATTTTGGCGGCGGCCTCGGCATCCGTTACGACCAGGAATCACCACCGGCACAGGAACACCTGGTGCGTATGCTGCTCGATACACTCGGAGATCGAAGGCATACCGTGATGATCGAACCGGGCCGGTCACTGGCCGGCAACGCCGGTGTGCTACTCACCCGCGTCGAGTATCTGAAGCATGGCGAGGAAAAGAACTTCGCAGTGATTGACGCCGCCATGAATGACCTGATGCGCCCCGCCCTGTATGACGCACATCACGAAATTCGCCCGCTGAACAAAACGGACCGCCCGGCTATGGTCTATGACGTCGTTGGCCCCGTGTGCGAAACCGGTGACTTCCTCGGCAAAGACCGAAGCCTGGCGATCGGTGAAGGAGACCTTTTGGCTGTCATGTCCGCCGGTGCCTACGCAATGAGTATGAGCTCGAACTACAACACGCGGCCGCGTGCTGCCGAAGTTCTGGTCGACGGTGAAAGCGTTCACCTGATTCGCAAGCGCGAAGAAATCGAAGACTTGTTCGCAAACGAATCACGTCTGCCTTAAAGACTGCCTGCCGGGCTGGTATTCGAACACTTCACTATCATTCAGCAAACGCAAAATCCGTTAAACTCAGGCCCTG
>DATKYN010000237.1:0-13613 GCA_035528435.1 Burkholderiales bacterium | reverse complement strand
CGGTACAGCTTGTCGCGCCTTTCGGAGACGAGGCAACGTTGTTTCGGCTTGGAGCACAACTCGAGGCCGCGAGACCGTGGTTTGATCGCAAACCGGCACTGGTCAAATAAGCAACACTCGCGTCTAAGCGGCAATTTCTGGACGCAGCGGGTCTAACACCTGGCGTTGGCATCATCTCCGGTACAGGCCTGACCAGTTCGGGATGTTGTTTCACGGCAAAGACCTGCGCCGTTAGCGTTTGCTGTTGTTGCGGACCCAGCCAGCAGAGCAATGAAGATCTTGCCGAGTTCGCGTCCAGGTCGGCGGCAGTAGTCGCGCGCAGCGGCCCCAGCAACAAGCCCGTACCTGCCGGATTTCCCGGCACATTCAGCATGACCGGCCAAAAAAAGCGCGGCGCCGTGTTAGCTCAACTGGCCTGCAATCAGGGCTGCGAAGCGCAGGCTATGGGTGCTATGGATTCTTCCAGGAAAGCCAAAAGATCAACCAGAAACGCGTCAGATGCCCGGTTTGCCGCAGCGACACCAGCCTCGGGATTGGTCTTGCTGACGGCTTGGGAATAGCTGAAAGTTTTCGAGCGCAACAGGGATCGGCTTTTCACATCCACCAGCGTGACCTTGATGTCCAGCGCCAGCGTGTTGCCCGAATCGGCGAACACCTGCAGCAGCCGGATCAACTCCGAATCAAGACGCAAATCCGTACTGATTTCCGGCGAACCAGACAGCACGGCGCCAAACAGGCCGCTGGCGTCCAGGCCTTGTGCCTCCAGGTGCGCCAGCATCCTGGCCGGTGTATCCACCCATTCGTGGTAGGCAAAATAATCCAGGCGATCCGCCTGCTCGGTATAGGCCATGCGCGACGTGGTAAAACCGGGCGCCGTTGCCGGGCTGCTGACCCGGATGCTCAAGCACTTTCGGGCCGCCGCCGGGGCTGAGGCCTTGACTGCCTGGCTGGCCTGTAATACGTAAGTTTGCGGCGATGGCGCCTGTTCCCTGCCGGGCAGGCTGCAAGCGTTCAAGACAGGCAACAAAGCCAGCAGGCCAAATGCCAGCCGGCTCCGGAGAGAACAAAGCCGGCCTGGCAATGAATCGCTAACTTGATTCATCTCGTCATGCTCCTCAAATATCCGCAGGTAGCCGCAGCCGACCCCGGTCGGGTAAGCGCGCGGGACGAGAAGGGTCGCGCGCAATGATTAAATGCAGTCGAGTGAAGCCACCTTCCGCCGCGGGCGGGAGCAAGGAAGCGAGACCCCTTCATTCACCTGGCCCTGGTTTGGGTACCGGCTTGCCATAGATGAGCACGCTTGGGTCCCGCGCCAGGGATTCACTCATGCGGCGCAGGTTTTCTGACGCCAGCCGCAGCTCATTGAGCAGGACCGTTATCTCCGGCAAGGCCGTGCCGGTGAAATGCTCGAGGTCGGCACCGCTGGCTTCCACCGTGCTGTTGATCTTGCTGCTGGCCTCGACCAGGTTCTTGCCCACGGCGCGTATCTCGTTGGCCATACTGGTAATCGATTCGGCGCCGGTAGAAAACTGCTGCACCAGCATGGGAAAATTCTCGCTGGCCGCGTGGGTGTTCTGCAAGGTCCCCTGCAGGTGGCTGACAATAGTCCCCAGCTGCTCCGACTGGTCAGCGATCCGCTCCGTGAGTACGGCAAAGTTTTCGATGGAACGAGAGAAATTGGCGCGGTTTTCCTCGTTCAGCAGGGCATTGACTCCGGCCGAGGTCTCGATCAGGTTTGTGAGCAGGGTGTGGAGCGTGGAGTCCAGGCTGGAAAAAATGGAAGGGCGGCTCTTGATGACCAGGTAGTCCTCGCCCGGCAGTTTTTCCAACGGGGGCGAGCTTGCTTTACCCCCGCTCAGGTTTACATTGGCAATGCCGGTCAACCCCTGGTATTCGAGGGTGGCCACCGTATCGCTGTTTACAGGCGTTCCCTGTCGCACCTGCAACAACAAGCGGACGCGCTCGGGATTCTTTTCGTCGATGGAAACCTGCTCCACCTTACCCACGTCGACACCCCGGTATTTGAGGGGCGCGTCCACATTCAGTCCGGAGACAGAGTCGGTCATGTAGACGACATAACGGTCAACTTTTTGCGGCGTGCCACCGGCGCTGATCCAGAGTACGCCCCAGATAAATGCCGCTCCCAGCACCAGGGCGAAGGCGCCAACCAGTATGTAGCTGGTCTTGCTAGATCGCATGGCGCACCTGAATTCGGGCCTGTGGACTATGCATACATAGCGCCTGTTGCCCGTCCGCGACGGCTATGAAAGAATTCTCTCGCCACCATGTTACTCGAATCCACCAACTCCCTGATGCTGCCCTCAGCGGCCACTTTGCCATCAGCCAATAACACTATCCGATCGGCAACCCGCCACAGGGAATCCATATCATGGGTAACCAGAATCACGGCCAGGCCCAGCGTTTCTTTCAACTGCAACACCAGTTCATCCATCGCATCCGCACTGATGGGGTCCAGCCCTGAACTGGGCTCATCCAGGAACAGGATGGCCGGATCAAGCGCAATGCCGCGCGCCACCGCCACTCGCTTGCGCATCCCACCACTCAATTGACTCGGAAACAGTGCAGCGGTATCCGGCTGCAAACCCGCCAGCGCAATTTTCACCATCGCAACCTGCTCGATCAGCGAGTGGCTGAGTTCGGTGTGCTCTTGCAGCGGGAAACTGACGTTCTCCAGCACGGTCAGGTCACCAAACAAAGCGCCCTGCTGAAACATCACGCCGAGACGCCTACGCAATGCGTTTGCGCTCATCGCTTGCATGTCCGTCACTGTGGCTCCGAACACCGTGACGGCACCGGATGTAGGCGTCTGTAACAAGGCAAGCTGGCGCATCAGGGTGGATTTGCCGCTACCACTGCCACCCACGATGGCCAGCACCTCGCCTGGCCGGATCCCCAGGTTAATGCCGCTGAAGACCTGTTTCGCCCCAAATGACTGCGACAGATCGCGGCCCTGAAGCACGTACGCATTCTCAATCGAGGATGGGGAATCAAGCCTGGAATCATGGACGATTTGCATGACTCAGATTCCCAACCTGGCAAAAGCCACCGAAAATGCCGCATCGACAATGATCACCAGAAAAATCGACTCGACCACGCTCATGGTGGTCTGCCGTCCGACGCTCCCGGCGCTGCCAAAAACCCGGAAGCCCTGGAAACAACCCACCGCCGCAATAATCGCCGCAAATACCGGCGCCTTGCCGATGCCGCTGAGATAGGCGTCCAGGGTCAGGGCTTCGGCCAGGCGGCTCAGGAAAGTTGCAGGGTTCAGGTTGAGCATGGAATTAGCCATGATCAACCCGCCGAACAAGCCCATGGCGTCCGCGAAAACGGTCAACAAAGGCAAGGCAATCATCAGGGCAATCAACTTGGGAAGAACCAGCATTTCCAGCGGAGCAACGCCCATGCTGCGCAGGGCGTCCACTTCTTCGGTCACCATCATGGTGCCAATTTCCGCGGTGTAGGCTGAACCAGTGCGTCCCGCCACGATGATGGCGGTAATCAGCGGGGCCAGTTCGCGCACCATGGAAAGACCGACGATGTCCGCAATGTAAATGTTCGCGCCGTAGTCACGCAGCACGATACCGCCCTGATAGGCAATCACGATGCCAATCAGGAAGGTCAGCAAGCCCACTATGGGCAGGGCGTTCACCCCGGCGGCGTGCAGTTCCTGGACCACCTTGGGCCAGCGGATACGCCATGGGCGCAGGCATGAGCGGACAGTGACCAGGCTGAGATTGCCAATGAAATGAAGGAAGGCCAGGCACTCTTCCAGCAGGCTACCAAGGTGCCGGCCGACACTTTCGAGTACGCCAGGAAGATAAGGCATGGGGGGCTGGTCAGTACCCTCACTCTTAGCTCCAACCAACTCCAGCAAGCGCCGGGTTTGTGCGTCAGCGCCTACCTGCTGCACGGTATACCCGCCTTCCCCACTCGCGCTTTCCAACTCACGGATGGTTCGAAACAGCAACCACGCGCCGACAGTATCCAGGCTGTCGATGCCGCCGAGGTCGAAGCGGACATCCGTTACTGGCCATTCCACCCGGGCTAATCGCTTTTCGATTTCGTGAAGATGGGGCGCGGTCCAGTTTCCCAAGCAACGGGCGGTTGAACCCTCAATGATCAGATCGACGCTGGTTTGCATCTGTTATTTGCGCTGGTTTTCCCGTCTGGGCAGTCTCTAGCAATAGACTGATGCCTTGCCGCATGGTGATTTTCTATTCCAATGATCCTTAAAAAAAGCGGCAGGCGTGCGCCATGATCTACGCCACCGGTTTCGTCACAAAAATCGACTTCATCATGCATTGCACTCCATCGGGATCGGGCGTCGCCTTTCGAAAAAACAGAGCCAACATTATTGTAGTTCCTTTACCCAGCCACTGATATCGAGAATAAGGAGTGCGCATTGCCATGGCAGAGAAAGGACACTCGCGTCGCAATGCCATGAAGACAGGGAATCGGGTGTGCGCACAAGTTCTCTGCCGGATTGCCGTCCTGCCCAGGTGACCAGGGCACGTCCGTGGTTTGACCGCAAGCCTATCCTCCCCACACTGGCACGAAAGTGCTGCGTGGTCGCTGCCAACGGAGCGAAGTCAACGAAATGATCGATTTTCCCCAGTAAGCCGGCTGTTTCGACAAGCTGATCTGGTTGTTCCCGCCACTACGTTGCCGTTAGTCGGGACAGCTACGATCGCGTCGCCGACCACGACCCGCTCGCTTCAGCTCCCGATGTCACCTTGAACAACGCCGGCTTCCAATAGTCCAGGCTTGACAAGTGTTGGTAATAATACCAAACTCATTGGTACTATTACCAATCGATAAAGACATGCCTTCCAGTAACACCACCGACGTCAGATCCCGTATTCTCGAAGCAGCACTCGAACTGCTCGGCGATCACGGTGTCAGCAAGCTGACACAGCCCAGTGTGGCCAAGGCGGCCGGGGTAAGGCAGAGCCACCTGACCTACTACTTCCCAACGCGCGCCGACCTGCTCAAGGCAACCGCGCTGCACTCGATCGAGGTGATGATCGGCATGCTCGCCGCGCGCGCCTCCGAGGGACAACTCTCACCCGACATGCTGGCGCAAATTGCCAGCACAATGGTCAGCGACAAGCGGCGCGCCCGCGTTGTACTCGGGCTCGTCGTCGCTTCCGATGAGGACCGCGAGATCAAGGGCTTCCTGCGGGACTTCGTCGCTCGCGTACGGGCCGATATTGGCCGTGTCGTGGAATTACTTGGCAGAGAAGCCGATCCGGAAAACATTGCCCTGTTTCACACGCTGATCGTCGGCGCTGCGGTGCTGCACATCGCGCGAGACAACACCGCGTCGCGCCGCGAGAGTGCCCTGATAGTGCGCTACGCCGTAGAGCAGTTGCTACTTGGTGAGCCGCGCACGATGGCCGCAGAGTAATCGGGAGATCACAATGCGTATGCCTCGTTTGATGCTGACACTGGGCCTCGCATCCTGCCTCGGTGGATGCGGGCCGACACCGGACGCCCCCTACCAGGGCTATGCCGAAGGCGAATATGTGCTCGTTGCATCGCCTTATGCCGGCGCTTTGCAGCAGCTGGCGGTGACGCGGGGGCAACAAATCACTTCCGGCGCTGACTTGTTCGTGCTGGAGCAAGGCAATGAAATTGCGGCGCGGCGCGAAGCAGAAGAACGCTTGCGTTCCGCACAGGCACGGCTCGACAACCTGCGCGCCGCCCAACGCCCGGCGCAACTCGACGCGCTGCAAGCGCAGCTGCGAGATGCGGAAGAAGCGCGCGCGCTGTCGGCGTCCCAACTCAAGCGCAATCGGACATTGTTCGAGCAGGAGTTCATCTCACAGGCAGTTTTGGACGAGGGTATAACGCGGCTTCGCCGTGACGAAGCACACCTCGCCCAGGTCAACGCACAGATCCGGCTCGCACAAGCCAGTGTCGGCCGCAGTGGGGAGGTGGCGGCGGCGAAGGCCGAGGTCGAGGCAGCGCGCGCCGTTCTGGAGCAGGCCGACTGGCGGTTGGGACAAAAATCAGTTCCCGCGCCCGTCGCCGGTCTGGTTCAGAACACGTTTTACGTGCCCGGGGAATGGGTGCCGGCAGGCAAGCCGGTTGTCAGCATCCTGCCGCCCGCCAACATCAAGCTTCGGTTCTATGTGCCCGAGACGGCTGTCGGTGCGCTGCGCATTGGGCAGAGTCTGTCCGTGAGCTGCGACGGCTGCGCAAGCCCGGTCGCTGCAACCTTACGCTATATCTCCACTGAGCCGGAATACACGCCGCCAGTAATCTACAGCCGCGAATCGCGAGCCAAACTGGTCTTCCTGGTCGAAGCGCGTCCTTCGATCGAAGACGCGATACGCCTGAAACCCGGTCAACCCGTCGACGTGATGTTGTCACAACGTTGAAAACATGCACTCTCCAGACCAGCATAGCGGCGAACGATTTCAGCTCCAACGCCGGACGCGTAATCGGCGCGCGGGAGCTGCTCCCAGCGCCGCGTATGCGCCGCCTGCTTCGCCTTCCTTTACGACCCCCGGTCTTCTCTCTGTGTCTCTGTGCTTCTGTGATTCGAGAAAGCCTTTGACATGAACAGCGACCTTGTCATCGACGTCAAAGCGCTGAACAAGAGTTTCGGTAACAAGCACGTGGTTCGGGATTTCTCAATGCAGGTCAGACGCGGTGAGATATACGGTTTCCTCGGGCCGAATGGCAGCGGAAAAACCACGACCATTCGCATGCTGTGTGGGCTGTTGACACCGGACTCGGGCAGCGGCACCTGCCTCGGCTACGACATCCTGCGCGAGTCGGCACACATCAAGCGGCAGGTCGGCTACATGACGCAGCGCTTCTCGTTGTGGGAAGACCTGTCGCTGCGAGAGAACCTCGACTTCATAGCGCGCATGTACGGCATGAAGAACCGAAAAGCAGCGGTACGCCAGTCGCTTGACCGACTCGGACTGTCCGCCCGGCAGAATCAGCTGGCGGGAATGCTGTCCGGCGGCTGGAAGCAGCGCCTTGCACTTGCCGCGTGCATGCTGCACTCGCCGCAACTGCTGTTACTCGATGAGCCGACCGCCGGCGTCGATCCGAAAGCGCGGCGCGACTTCTGGGCGGAAATTCATGAGCTGGCCGCGTCAGGCATCTCAGTGCTTGTCTCCACCCACTACATGGACGAAGCGGAGCGCTGCCACCGCCTTGCCTATATCTCTTACGGCGAACTGCTCGCGAGTGGCACCGCCCAGGAAGTCGTTGCCCAGCAGGCACTGTCGACCTGGTCGGTCAGCGGCCCCGACCTGCAGAATCTTGAAAAGCAGCTGCTTCACCTGCCCGGCGTGGTCCAGGTAACGGCTTTCGGCAATTCCCTGCACGTCGCTGGCGACGACGCTGGTGCACTCGAAGCCGCACTGGCACCGTTCCGCGAGGACCGCCGTTATCGCTGGGAAAGCAGCGAGCCGACGCTCGAAGACGTGTTCATCAGCCTGATGGGCAACAGCACGGACAACTTCCAGTGATACTTAACGGATTTTCCCTGTCGCGATGGACCGGCATCATCTTCAAGGAGTTCATCCAGCTCAAGCGCGACCGGCTGACCTTCGGCATGATCATCGGCATCCCGGTCGTCCAGCTGATGCTGTTCGGCTTCGCGATCAACTCCGATCCGAAGAACTTGCCGGCAGCCGTATTCTCGCAGGACAACTCCGTGTATTCGCGCACGCTGTCTGCCGCCCTGCAGAACAGCGGCTATTTTCGCATTACCGAACAAATCGACTCCGAACGACGCGCAGACGAACTGCTTTCGCTTGGCACCGTGCAGTTCGTGATTACCATTCCGCGCGGCTTCGAGCGCGCGCTGGTCCGCGGCGAGCGCCCGGTGCTGCTGGTCGAGGCCGATGCCACCGACCCTTCGGCGACGAGCAACGCACTCGGTGCGCTGAACCAGATTGCGCGAACCGCACTCGATCGCGAACTGCAGGGTGTGCTCAAGGACCTGGCCGCACAGCCACCACCGATCGACCTGCGCGTGCACCGGCGCTACAACCCGGAAGGCATCTCCGCGTACAACATCGTGCCCGGCCTGCTCGGTGTGATCCTGACAATGACAATGGTATTGATGACCGGGCTGGCAATGACGCGCGAGCGTGAACGCGGCACCTTCGAGAACCTGCTCGCCACGCCGGCATTGCCGATTGAAGTGATGACCGGAAAGATTGTTCCCTACATACTCATCGGCCTGGTGCAGGTAGCAATTGTGCTCTTGGCGGCAAAATACGTGTTCGCGGTTCCGATGCAGGGGAGTCTGACGCTGCTGTTCGGCGTGGTCTTTCTCTTCATTGCTGCCAACCTCACGCTCGGCATCACCTTCAGCGCGCTGGCGCGCAATCAGTTGCAGGCAATGCAGATGACGTTCTTTTTCTTCCTGCCATCGATGCTGCTCTCCGGATTCATGTTTCCATTTCGCGGTATGCCAGAATGGGCACAAGTGATCGGCAACGTGTTGCCCCTGACGCATTTCCTGCACCTTGCGCGCGGCATCCTGCTCAAAGGCAATGGCATCCACGAACTGTGGCCGCAGATCTGGCCAATCATGTTGTTCATGGCGGTTGTGCTGGCGCTGGGGCTGCTTGTCTACAAGCGCACGCTGGATTGATTCAAAAGCAAACCCGCCACCGCGGGTCGTTTCCATTGAACGCGACGCATTGGGGATGCAAGCAAGAAATATCTCGACTGAATCTGACTTTGAACGGGATCGATTGCAACCCGATCCGGCACAACAACGATGAGGAGCTGAACATGAAAATTTCTTTTCACGGGGCGGATCGCGGCGTAACCGGATCGTGCCACCTGGTGGAGTGCGCAGGTCGCAGCATCCTGATCGACTGCGGCCTCTACCAGGGGGGGCATGAGCTCGACGAGGAGAACGCCAAGGACTTTGGCTTTGATCCGGCGAGCATCGATTTCCTGTTGTTAACGCATGCCCACCTCGATCACTGCGGTCGTATTCCCTTGTTGACCAAACGCGGCTTCAAGGGCGAGATCATCACCACTGCAGCCTCGCGCGAACTGGCGCGGCTGGTGTTGCTGGATTCGGCGCATCTGCAGGAAGAAGAAGCACACTATAAATCCCGCAGGAAAAAGCGCCATGGCCACGCGCGCGGACCCGCGCCACTGTATTCGGTGCTTGATGCGCTGAACAGTACCGAACATTTTGGTCGAAGCGTCCAGTACAAGGAAGCGCTGGAACTTGCACCCGGTGTGCGCGCCACTTTCCTCGATGCCGGTCACATCCTCGGCTCGGCATGTGTTTATCTTGAGCTGGAAGAACAGGGGCAGCGGCGAACGCTGCTTTTTTCCGGCGATCTCGGCAATGCCGAACGGCCATTTCTGCGCAGCCCGGCCACGCCATCTGGCGTTGACGTCGTGGTCATGGAGACCACCTACGCAGACCGGTTGCACAAGCCGCTGGCACCGTCTGTCGAGGAGTTCTATGAAGCCATCAACGACACCTTCAAACGCGGTGGAAATGTCGTTGTTCCGACATTTGCGCTGGAGCGCGCTCAGGAGATACTTTTCTACCTGCGTGAAGGTGTCGAGCAAAATCGGCTACCCGGCTCGATACAGGTCTATCTGGATTCCCCCATGGCGATCTCCGCCACGGAAATTTTCGGACATCATCCGGAGTGCTACGAGGCCGATGTCGCCGAATTGTTTCGCGAGGGACGTGATCCTTTTCATCTACGGGGTCTGCATTTCACCCGGGAAAGAGCCGACTCCATGGCGCTGAACCGGATCGGAGGCGGTGCCGTCATCATGGCTGGTTCCGGCATGTGCACCGGCGGCCGGGTGCGGCACCACCTGCGTCACAACCTGTGGCGAGAGGAATCGAGTGTCGTCTTCGTCGGTTTTGCCGCAAAAGGCACACTCGCGCGTCAGATCATCGACGGCAACAAACAGGTACGCATCTACGGCGAAAAGATTCCGGTGCGAGCAAAAATCCACACCATCAACGGTTTTTCCGCGCATGCCGATCAGGCTGAGCTGCTTGCCTGGCACCGTCAGATCGGCACGCCCGGGCGCACGTTTCTGGTTCACGGCGAAGAGGAAGTCATGAGCCGGTTCGCGCCTCAACTCAGTGGCACGAAAGTGGAAATGCCAGTGCTGGGGCAAAGTTTTGAAATCTAGAGTGCCGGCTTGCAACTGTCCGGAACACGGATCTGCATTGATTTCGATGGCACGCTGGTTTCGCTGCCACACTGGTTTGTAGCCAAATTAGCCTATACCCAAACTGGCTTTGATCAAAATTGTTTGCGATCCAACTCTGCCTCGATACGATGCAGCGCGAAATAACAAGCGCATTGATGTGTGTCAACGTCGCCACATGCCGCAACAGACAGAATGCGGCCTGATTTTGGAGCCTTGTCGCTAATCGGCCAATCTCGATGACGCGGTGAATCAGAGGGTCGGCATGTTGAGGCCATCATGTTTGCTCGCTCGCTCGATCGATGACTAACCGGGGCCACCGCCCCGCCGCGAGGCGGGCGGACCATGATTCCGGAGAACTGCAATGACACAACCTGCCGACACGGTCGCACACGTTTTTGCCGTCGACCGCGTTCTTCATGCAAGCCAGGCGAAGCTGACCGCCGGTTTGTCCCCGTCGTCTGCGGCGGTGGCGTATCTGGACTGGGCGGCACACCTCGCAAATTCGCCGGGCAAGCAGGGCGAATTGTTCGAGAAAGCGTTCCGCAAGAGCGTCAGGTTCAGCACCTACATTGGCGGCTTGCTCGAGGGCAAACACGAAATGCCCTGTATTGAACCATTACCGCAGGATCATCGTTTTCGCGGCAACGTATGGCAGCAACCGCCCTTTTCCATTTATTACCAGGCCTTCCTGCTGCTGCAGCAGTGGTGGCACAACGCGGCCGTCGGCGTTGATGGCGTCGCCGATCACCATCGGGATGTCGTGGCTTTCTCCGCGCGCCAGGCTCTGGATGTCTTTTCCCCATCCAATTTTCTGTTGACGAATCCAGAGATTCTCAAGGCCACCGTTGCCTCGGGCGGCATGAACCTGGTACGCGGGTTGCAGAACCTGTTCGAGGACTGGGAGCGCGCCGTTCTACAGTTGCCGCCGGTCGGCACCGAACAGTTCCGCGTTGGCAAAGAGGTCGCGGTCACACCCGGCAAGGTCGTCTACCGTAACAAGTTAATCGAACTGATCCAGTATTCACCGGCCACCGCAACGACTTACCCCGAGCCGATTCTGATCGTGCCGGCCTGGATCATGAAGTACTACATCCTGGACCTCTCACCCGATAATTCGATGGTCAGATTCCTCGTCGACCAGGGCCATACGGTGTTCATGATCTCCTGGAAGAATCCGGTGGAGGAAGATCGCGATCTTGGCATGGACGACTATCTGGACCTGGGCGTGATGCACGCATTGGACGCCATTCGCGCAATTGTTCCCGACCAACCTGTTCACGCGGTGGGTTACTGCATCGGCGGCACGCTGCTTTCAATCGCGGCTGCGGCACTCGGACGTGACGGCAAGGACTGGCTGAAGTCGATGACGCTGTTTGCCGCCCAGACCGATTCCACGGAAGCGGGCGAGCTCATGCTGTTCATCGACCAGAGCCAGGTCTCGTATCTCGAAGATCTGATGTGGGACAAGGGCTACCTCGATACCAAACAGATGGCAGGTGCATTTCAGCTATTGCGATCCAACGATCTGGTCTGGTCGCGCCTCGTTCATGATTACATGATGGGCGAGCGCACGCCGATAATCGATCTGATGGCATGGAATGCCGATGCCACACGCATGCCGTATCGAATGCACTCGGAGTATCTCAGAAAGCTTTTTCTGAACAACGAGCTCGCCGAAGGCCATTTCTACGTCGGCGACAAACCGGCGGCACTGACGGACATTCGAACTCCCGTGTTCGCAGTCGGCGCCGAGACGGATCACGTGGCACCGTGGAATTCGGTTTATAAAATCAATTTGCTGACCGACACGGACGTCAGCTTCATGCTCACCAGCGGTGGTCATAACGCCGGCATCATCAGCGAGCCCGGGCATCCCGGCCGACATCATCGGGTTGCAACAAAACACGAGGGTGAGCCTTATGTGGGTCCGCAGCAATGGTTTGACGTGACACCGGTCAAAGACGGTTCCTGGTGGCCAACCTGGCAATCATGGCTGGTCGAACGCTCCGGTGAACCGGCCCGCAATCCCGGCATTGGCAATGCGCAAGCCGGCTATGCCCCGCTCTGCAACGCGCCGGGCACCTACGTTCTGGAAAAATAGCATTGGGGAAAAATGCTCTGCACGCATTACCTCGCTCCAGGCAACCCGGAACGGGTACGATACGATAGCAATACAAGGGCTATAAACCCGTAAACTTCAACCACCATGTCAAATACCCCGATCGTTGATGAGGCAAGACATAAGCCCATAGGGGTGATCACGGAAATCCATGGCCCGGTGGTCGTCATCGCCTGTGAAACGCTACCTCCGCTGCGACAGGCACTGTGCGCCAAACTCGATCAGGAAACCTATTTGTTCGAGGTGCACCAACATATCAATGCACATCGTTTGCGTGCCATCACGCTTCACCATGGCGCCGGTCTTTCCCGCGGTATGCCTGTTTATGACACCGGTGCACCACTGCATGTGCCCGTAACACCGGATTGCCTGGGACGGTTGCTGAATATTTTTGGTGAACCACTGGACGATGGCGATGCATTGACTGCCAAGGAATTTCGCAACGTGCATAGCCGTCCGGCGCCGCTTCAGGACGCAGTGGGTGCGGGCAAGGTGCTGGAGACCGGCATCAAGGTCATCGACCTGCTCTGCCCCTTCGTCAAGGGCGGGAAAACAGGACTGTTCGGTGGCGCGGGTGTAGGCAAGACGGTGCTGATCATGGAGTTCATGCATGCCGTGGCCACCCTGCATAAAGGCGTGTCGGTGTTCGCCGGCGTGGGCGAGCGCATTCGTGAAGGCCACGAGCTCTGGAACGAGATCCGCAAGGCTGGCGTGCTGCCGCAGACACTCATGGTGTTCGGCCAGATGGACGAATCGCCGGGGGTGCGCTTCCGGATCGGGCTCTCGGCCCTCACCTACGCCGAGTATCTGCGCGACAGCATGCACAAAGAGGTGTTGTTCGTGATGGACAACATCTTCCGTTTCGTACAGGCGGGCAGCGAAGTTTCCAGCCTCCTCGGACGCATGCCGGCGACCGTCGGTTATCAGCCTACCCTCACCACCGAGGTGGCCGAGATGCAAGACCGGATTCTGTCCACCCGGCTCGGCTCCATCACCTCGGTGCAAGCGGTGTACGTGCCTGCAGACGACATGACAGATCCCGCGGTCAGCGCCATCCTGAGCCATCTTGACACGACCGTGATCCTGTCGCGCAATCAGGCAGGCAAAGGCATCTACCCGGCGGTCGACCCGTTGCAGTCGGGCAGCAGACTCATGGACCGCCACACGCTGGGGGCGCGTCACTACAGCATCGCCGGGGGCGTGCGCGAACACCTGGCACGCTACAACGAGCTGGAGGACATTATTGCCATGCTGGGTGTGGATGAGTTGTCACCCAAGGACCGAAAAATCGTCA
>DATKYN010000236.1:0-53801 GCA_035528435.1 Burkholderiales bacterium | reverse complement strand
GCTTCGCGCCATCTCGTCACTGGTTGGCACGCGGAGGCCAAGGAACTGGATTAGCCGGAGAGCCGGTCCCTGGCCCTATTCGACTGCTTTGACGATATCCTCGACCGTTTTCCTGGCTTCACCGAATACCATCATCGTTTTATCCATATAAAACAATTCATTATCCAGACCGGCGTAGCAGAGGCCCATCCTGCACCTGATAACCCAAGTGGCGCATGCCTTGCGTGTGTCCCGGATCGACAAGCAGGGAACCGGATGATTCGACTTGATGGCTGCCCTGGATCACGTCTCCCGGCGGCAACGACTCGCCCCCCGCGCAATCAGCAAAGGAGCGGGCAAGCGCGATGGGGCACAAAACCGGCGAGCACCCGCAACGGCGATCCGCTCAACCGTTCACTAATGCTGCAAGCACCTCGTCCAGCATCTTCTTCGCGTCGCCGAACAGCATGCGATTGTTTTCCTTGTAGAACAGTGGATTGTCGATACCCGCATAACCCGAAGCCATGCTCCGCTTCATGACAATGGACGTCTTCGCCTTCCATACCTCCAGCACCGGCATGCCCGCGATCGGGCTGGCAGGGTCGTCCTGCGCTGCCGGGTTCACGATGTCGTTGGCGCCGATGACGATGGATACATCGGTGTCGGGGAAGTCCTCGTTGATCTCGTCCATCTCCAGCACGATGTCGTAAGGCACCTTCGCCTCGGCAAGCAACACGTTCATGTGGCCGGGCATGCGACCGGCCACCGGATGAATGCCGAAGCGCACGTTGACACCTTTCTCGCGCAGCAGTTTGGTGATCTCGAACACTGCGTGCTGCGCCTGCGCCACCGCCATACCGTAGCCAGGCACGATGATCACGTTCTTGGCCTCGCGCAGCATCTCTGCCGCTTCCACCGCGCTGACGGACTGCACCTCGCCGGCCGGCTGCGCTGTCCCACCGGCCGTCGGTGCGCCACCGGCAGTACCGAAACCGCCCGCGATCACGCTGATGAAGTTACGATTCATCGCCTTGCACATGATGTACGACAGAATCGCGCCCGAGGAGCCGACCAGTGCGCCCACCACGATTAACAGGTCATTGCTCAGCATGAAACCCGTAGCCGCCGCAGCCCAACCCGAGTAGCTGTTAAGCATGGAAACAACCACCGGCATGTCCGCACCGCCAATGGCCATAACCATGTGCACGCCAAAAAGCAGCGCGATCACGGTCATCACGATGAGAGGCGTCATGCCCTCTTCGATACTGTGAGCGTTCAGGAACTCGCGCCCGAACCAGATCACCAGCAGCAGGCCGACCAGGTTGAGCCAGTGCCGCGCGGGCAGCAGCAGGGGCTTGCCGCTAATCCTGGCCGAGAGCTTGCCGAAAGCGATCACCGAACCGGAGAAGGTGATGGCGCCGATGAGAATGCCGACGTAGATCTCCACCTCATGGATCGACTTCTCGGCCGCCGTTGGAAACACGGTCGACGTGTCGACATAGCTCGCAAAGCCGACCAGGCAAGCGGCAAGACCCACGAGGCTGTGCATCAATGCGACGAGTTCCGGCATCTGTGTCATCTGTACCTTCTTCGCCGCAAACAAGCCAACGCTGGCGCCGACGACAAGGGCACCGATGATCCACGCATAGCCGGCCGGTGTGACACGCGGCCCGAACACAGTGGCCAGCACGGCGATGGCCATGCCGATGATGCCGAACAAGTTGCCGCGGCGCGCGGTCTCGGGGTTGGAAAGACCACCGAGGCTGAGGATGAACAGAATGGTGGCTGCGATATAGGAGACAGTGGCGAGTCCTGAAGTCATGTTCGTCTCCTTACTTGTGGAACATTGCCAGCATGCGCCGCGTGACCGCGAAGCCGCCGAACATGTTGATGGCCGTGAGGGCAAGAGCAAGCACTGCCATTCCCAGAATCAGCGCCGTTGGTCGATCCGCACCAGCCCCTGTGAGCGGAGGTGCAATCTGGATTAGCGCACCGATGGCGATGATGGACGAGATGGCGTTGGTGACGCTCATCAGCGGCGTATGCAGCGACGGCGTCACGTTCCAGATCACCATGTAGCCGACAAAGCAGGCGAGCACGAACACGGTGAAGTGCGACAGGAAGGACGCGGGCGCGTACAGACCGACAAACAGGAACGCCAGCGCGCCGAGACCGAACACGGTGACGAGCCCCTTGGCGGACATCGGTCCGCTGCCGTGGCCATGCCCTTTCGCGGCCGATGGCGCGGCGGGCGCCGCAGCCGGCTTGGGCGGGGGTGGAGGCATCTTGATTGGCGGCGCCGGCCAAGTGACCTCGCCGTCCTTGATGACGGTAAGACCACGGATTGCATCGTCCTCCATATTGATGTTGACGGCACCGTCCTTGGTCTTGCAAAGCTCTTCAGTCAAGCGGAACAAGTTGTTCGAATACAGCGTAGAGGACTGCTTGGCCATGCGGCTGACAAGATCGGTGTAGCCGACGATGGTCACACCGTGCTTGACCACGGCCTCGCCCGGCTCAGTCAGTTCGCAGTTGCCGCCCTGCTCGGCGGCCATGTCCACGATCACGCTACCCGGCTTCATGGAGCGCACCATCTCCGCGGTGATGAGCCTCGGGGCAGGTTTCCCCGGAATCAGCGCGGTGGTGATTATGATGTCCGCTTCCCTGGCCTGCTCGGCGTACATCTCGCGCTGGGCCTGCTGGAAGCCCTCGCTCATCACCTTGGCGTAGCCGCCGCCACCGGCACCTTCTTCCTCGTAGTCAACCTTGACGAATTCGCCGCCGAGAGACACAACCTGGTCGGCGACTTCAGCACGCGTGTCGTTCGCGCGCACGATGGCGCCCAGACTGGCCGCCGTGCCGATGGCTGCCAGCCCGGCGACACCAGCACCCGCAATGAACACCCTGGCCGGCGGCACCTTGCCCGCGGCCGTTATCTGGCCGTTGAACAATCGACCGAAGGCATTGGCCGCCTCGATGACTGCGCGATAACCACTGACTCCGGCCATGGAGGTAAGTGCGTCCATTTTCTGCGCGCGCGATAGCTGGCGCGGCAAACAGTCGATGGCCAGCACGGTCGCTTTCCTGCCGGCCAGTTGGTCCATCAACTCGGGATTCTGCGCGGGCCAGATGAAGCCGATCAGCGTGCCACCCTCGCGCATCATCGCCACTTCCGCGGCATCCGGCGGCCGAACCTTGAAAACGACGTCGGCCCCGGCCCACAGCGCGGCAGCATCGGCAACAATCTCGGCTCCGGATGCGCGATAGGCGTCGTCACTGACATTGGCGGCATCTCCGGCGCCGGATTGGACTTTTACGAGAAAACCCAACTTGATCAGCTTTTCAACAACTTCGGGCACCGTGGCGACACGTTTCTCGCCGACCGCCGTTTCCTTCGGTACGCCTATTATTTGTGGCATCACTTTCCTTGGTTTGAATTTGTTATGAGAGTCGCACATCGGCGCACGGGTGCGCCACAATGCCAATTGTAGGAGCCTGGAATCGAAACTGATTATACGAAAAACACAGCGCTTTAACCGAAAAACACAGCACTGCAACAGCCGACGACCGAATTGAAGGTCCTTATATAATTCAGCTTAGATAATGTCACACATCCACACGCTCCCCGACCTTTTGATCAGCCAGATTGCGGCTGGTGAAGTCGTCGAGCGCCCGGCATCAGCGCTGAAAGAATTACTTGAGAACAGCCTGGACGCTGGTGCGGACGAGATTTCCGTGCAGTTGCATGACGGCGGAATCAAGCAGATTCGCGTTGTTGACAACGGCGGCGGGATACCATCGAACGAACTGGAACTCGCACTTCAACGCCATGCAACGAGCAAGATCGACAGTCTGGATGACCTGGAGTCGGTCGCCAGCCTTGGATTTCGCGGCGAAGCACTGGCTTCGATCGCCGCGGTATCGCACCTGAGCCTCATCAGCCGCAGTAGTGGCAGCGATCACGGCTGGAAAGTCGAGTCCGAGGGGGGCCGCGTTACCGGCCCGGAGCCGGCCTCGCTGGCACAAGGCAGCGTCGTCGATGTTCGCAATCTGTATTTCAACACGCCGGCCCGGCGCAAATTCCTGCGTACTGCAGCAACCGAGTTCGGCCATGCGGAAGAAGCATTCAAGCGCATCGCGCTGTCCCGGCCTGACGTCGCCATAAGCCTCGCACATAACGGGCGAGTCAAGTGGCGCCTGCAAAACAGCATGCCACCCGCCCGAATTCGCGAACTGCTGGGAGAGGGTTTCGATGAATCCGCCCTGCCCATCGACACCGGCCCGGGCGCGTTCCGGTTGCATGGATTGATCGCGCAACCCGCTCACGCGCGCGCGTCACGCGACGCGCAGTACATGTTTGTCAACGGCCGATTTGTGCGAGACCGCGTTCTGGCGCATGCAATCCGTGAGGGCTATCGGGATGTGCTGCATCACAGCCGCCACGCCGCTTACGTCCTCTTTCTGGAACTCGACCCGCAGCTGGTTGACGTCAACGTGCATCCGAGCAAGACCGAAGTGCGGTTCCGTGAATCACGTGCAATTCACCAATTTGTGTTTCACGCACTGGAGAAAGCGCTTGCAGCGACAAAGCCACACTTGCCGGGCTCGAGCCTGCCGCCCGGGCCATTGAGCCCGTTGGCCGAAAAGGATTCCACCTGGCACGGCCCGGCGGGTCCGGCAGCCGGGGGCGCGCCGGCGCCCGCGCGCTCCATGGCTGCGCTCGGCTCAGGCCAGGCGTCGATGCCGTTACACGCTGCCGAGTCGGAACGTTTCTACTCCGTCCTGTTCGCAGATCAGGTCCGGCGGCTGCCGCCTGAACAGTCAGCCATAGCGCTACCGGACGGCGACGACTACCCGCTGGGCTTTGCTCTGGGACAATTGGCCGGAATTTACATCCTGTCGCAGAACAGATCCGGCCTTGTCGTCGTCGATATGCATGCGGCGCATGAGCGTATTGTCTATGAGTCTCTGAAAGCTGCGCTGGACGCAAACCGGATTCCGACACAGAGCCTGCTTATTCCGGCGACGATGACCGCTACCGAGCTGGAAGTCGCTACGGTTGAGGAAAACCTGGAGTTGCTCGCCACACTCGGATTCGAAATTGCGGTCATTGCGCCGAATGCGGTGGCGGTACGTTCGGTACCTTCAATGCTGAGCAATGCCGATGCGACGCAGCTGGCTCACGAAACCTTGCGTGAAATTTCCGAATTCGGTGCAGGACGAGTCCTGACAGAGCGACGCAACGAGATGCTGGCAACGATGGCGTGCCATGGCGCTGTCCGGGCCAACCGCCAATTGACGATCGCGGAAATGAACGCGCTGCTGCGCGACATGGAAACAACCGAGCGTTCCGGGCAATGCAACCACGGCCGCCCGACCTGGTTCCAGATCACGCTGGCAGAACTCGACCGGATGTTCATGCGTGGGCAATAATCCGAGCCAATCAGTCATCAAAGCGTTCATCATCGAGCGCTCGACTGAAAACTTGCCGCTATCCGGATAGCCGGTTGTCAAGGAATCGAACCACAAGAGGATGAGTACGCAAACTGCCTCCAGCGACCGGTCCGACGCACAATTGCCGGATGCAATATTCCTGATGGGGCCAACGGCGAGCGGCAAAAGTGCCGTCGCACTGGAACTCGCCAGGCGGCTGCCGGTGGAAATCATCAGCGTGGATTCGGCCCAAGTATACCGGCGCATGAACATCGGCACGGCGAAACCGGATATTTCAACACGTCTGCGCTATCCGCATCACCTGGTCGACGTAATCGACCCGACTGAATCGTATTCTGCTGCACAGTTTCGTGATGACGCCATCTCCATCATGAACGACATCGTCGAACGCGGTCGCATACCACTTCTGGTTGGTGGCACCATGCTTTATTTCAAGGCGTTGCGGGAAGGGTTAAGCGATTTACCCGCCGCCGATGCGGCGACTCGCCACATGATTGAGATGAAGGCGCAGGAGGCAGGCTGGCATGCGCTGCATGCAAAACTGGAACGCATCGACCCGCAAACCGCTGCGCGCATCGACGCAAATGACATGCAGCGTATCCAGCGTGCGCTGGAAGTCCATTACCTGACAGGCAAGACCATGTCCGAATTGATCGCAGCACGCCCGCGGCAGGCCCTGCCGTACCGGCTGCATGAAGTGGCCCTGCTGCCAGGCGAGCGCCGCGAGTTGCATGCGCGCATAGCAAACCGTTTCGAAGAAATGCTGGAAATGGGATTAATCGGCGAGTTACGCGAGCTGCGCAATGACTATGAACTGACCGAAGATATGCCCTCGATGCGTTGCGTTGGCTATCGGCAGCTATGGCAGTACCTGGATGGTGCTTTCGGATTGTCTTCGTTGCGCGAGAAAGCCTTAGCGGCGACAAGACAACTGGCCAAACGGCAATTAACCTGGTTGCGCGCGATGGACGGACTACTGGAATTCGACTGCCTGCAAGATGACCTGCCCGGCAGCGTTTGCACCAGTCTCGCGGCGCGCCTGGTGCCGCGAGACTGAGCGTGCTCAGTCCTTCTCTTCGACCCTGGCCGCCGCGCGGCCACGCGCCAGGGTAAGACTGACCGACTCGCCAACTTCAAGTTGGTTGGCGTCGCGAACGATGACACCGTCGGGCCGCGTCACAATACTGTATCCACGTTCCAGCACTGCCTTCGGATTGAGATGATCCAGATGCGCAGACAGAGCCTCGAGCCGCTGGCGCCGCGTTTCGGCGTGTGTGCGGCTCGCATTCCTCATCCGCAACCCGAAATCACGGGCACGTGCGCGCAAACCGGCGAGGTCCGGACGCCCGGATACGATTCCCGAGCGCAATGCCGCCAGCCGCAAGGTCAGCGCCTGCGTCTGATTTCGTTGCGCCTGACGCAATCGCGCAGCCAACTGCGACAACTGATCGATCCGCATGCCGATGCGTTCTCCTGGATGTACCAGTCGTTTACTCAAGTAGTCAACGCGCTGCATGCGGTCCTCGACCAACCGCCGTCCGGCCAATGCCAGCGAATCGGCGATTTCCACAAGCTGCTCCCCAAGCTCTTGCCGATCCGGCGTCGCCATTACCGCTGCGGCGGTGGGCGTTGGCGCACGGACGTCAGCAACAAAATCGATCAGCGTGAAGTCGGTCTCGTGCCCCACGCCGCACACCACCGGGATGGCACATTGCGACACTGCCCGCGCCAACGCCTCCGAATTGAATTCCCACAAATCTTCCATGCTCCCGCCGCCGCGACAGACGATCAGAACATCGACTTCGTCGCGCACCGATGCGGTGCGAACTGCGTGCGCGAGTTTGTCACCGGCACCGTCCCCCTGAACCGGTGCCGGGTAAAGAATGACTGGAATCGAAGGCATACGACGACGCAAGGTAATGAGCACGTCCCGTAACGCGGCTGCCGCGGTTGATGTCACGATACCGACTGCCCCCGGAAAGCCGGGCAATTCACGCTTGCGATCTGCATCAAACAGACCTTCGGCGGCGAGTTTCTTGCGCAGCCGTTCGAACGCTTCATACAGCGCCCCCAACCCGGCCGGGCGCATCGTTTCCACACCGAGTTGAAACTCTCCCCTGGCTTCGTAAACCGTCGGCAGTGCGCACACTTCTACCTGAGCTCCGTTCTTCGGCTCGAATTCGAGCCGTGCCGCCTTGTGGCGGAACAGCACGCATCGAACCTGGGAGCCTGCATCCTTGAGTGAGAAATAACAGTGCCCGGAAGCAGCACGGATGAAGTTGGATATCTCGCCTGACACCCACAACAAGGGCAAACCACCTTCAACAATTTGCCGGACACGCCGGTTCAGTTCACTGACACTGATCACCGGGGGCTGACGAGAAATTTCGTTCACAGGATTCATTTTTGGTTACTCAATCGCACATTGACGCGAAGCATCTGACTATTAACAGGAAAATATTGCCTTTACGCCAACCAAAACCGGCTTGACAGTTGCGTAAAAATTTTTCTAAAGCATCCACAAGTGTCATCAGCTTGTCATACAACTACCCGTTAAGCCGCACAGGCGCTGGGGGCGAAACACAAGCACCTGTTTTATATAATTAATCATGTTGATTAAAAAAGCGACGGGAGTCAAAAAATGCTGTTGAAAGGGTAACTTAGGACCGATCCTGACAAACTACCCACAAAGTTATCCACAAGAATTGTGGAAACATATCGCCGGCTTGAACAGCTTCATCCTCAAATGTCAACGGAAGTCTCGTGAACAAGAGCTTGCTTGCCGCTCTTGTTACAGCAGTTTAAAGTTCGGCCTTCCCAAAACAGCGTCGGAGCATCGTGTGATCGATATCATTCAGGCCGCCGGGTGGCCGATCTGGCCAATTATTTTGTGTTCGATCATTGCAATTGCGATCATCGGCGAGCGGTTCTACTCCTTGCGGCAGTCGGTGGTTGCGCCTCGCGACCTGCTGCCTCGCATCGTGCAGGAATACCGCAAATCCGGCGTGAGTCCAGACATGCTCACTCGCGTTGCCCACGGCTCGCAGCTGGGAAAGGTTCTGGCCGCTGGACTAAAAAACGTCAAGAGTTCACGCGAGATCATGAAGGAGTCGATTGAAGAAGCCGGTATGGCCGTCTCCCATGATCTCGACCGCTTTCTGACTACGCTAGGCACAATTGCAACCATGTCACCTTTACTCGGCTTGCTCGGAACCATCATCGGGATGATCGAGATCTTCGGGGCATCATCACCCACCGGTGTCACCGATCCCGCGCAACTTGCGCACGGCATTGCGATCGCACTCTACAACGCCGCGTTTGGCATCATCGTCGCCGTCCCTGCGCTGGTTTTCTACCGGCACTTCCGGGCCCGCGCCGACTCACTGGTGGTTGAGATGCAGTTGCAGGCAGTCAAGCTGGTAGAAGTAATCCACGGCGAGCGCACCGTCTGATGAAAGTCAGCGCATGAATTTTCGACGCGGCTCGTTCCGGGAAGAACCGGAGATCAATCTCGTACCCTTTATCGACATTCTGATCGTCATCGTGATTTTTCTGGCGGTCACCACCACTTATTCCAAGTATGCCGAACTGAAAATCAATCTGCCGGTTGCCGATGCCAATCAGGCCGAGCAGCTGCCTGACCAGATCGATGTGGCGGTTGCCAGTAGCGGCCAGTACATGATCAATCGGGACAGAATCGTATTTACCAATGCCAGCGCGTTTGCCGTCGAACTACAGCGAGCCAGTGGTGGCAATCCGGACCCGGTAATCGTGATCAATGCCGACGCGAACGCAACGCATCAGTCGGTCATCGGCGTGATGGAAGCGGCGCGTCTGGCCGGCTTTGGCCGGATTACCTTCACCACCCAACAGACGCAGTAATCCCGGCAAGGCCGCCAGCAAGACTTCGGCTGGAGGTCAGGTTTTTGCATCATGCTCCGGCACGGACCTGGTCGGCGCGTCACGGCCCGCATGGATCACCCTGTTAAGCTACACATCTGATTCGGCTCCAGATTGCAAACGTGCATCGCTTGGAAAAACACTGGCAGCGCCTTACGATCGTATCGATCGCATTGCTTCCGTTATCGGCGGTGTTTGCGGCACTCTCCTGGTTGCGCCGCTTCTGCTACCGCGTTGGCCTGCTGCGCAAGATTCGGCTTGCTGTTCCTGTGATCGTCGTCGGCAATATCAGTGTTGGCGGCACCGGCAAGACGCCCGTCGTCATCTGGCTGGCCCAATCGCTGCGGTCCGGAGGCCGTACGCCCGGCGTCATCAGCCGTGGCTATGGCGGTACCGAATCACTAAGCGCCGTTGACGAACGCACTTCCCCGCAAATCGCTGGTGACGAACCGGTGCTGATCGCAAGCCTCGCTGGTTGTCCAGTGTGGGTTGGGCGCGACCGCGCTGCCGCGGCCAGCCGACTGCTCGCTCACAATCCGGAAGTGGACGTGGTGATCTCCGACGACGGGCTACAGCACTATCGCCTGGCGCGTGACTGCGAAATCGCGGTCATCAATGCGCGCCAGAAATTCGGCAACGGCCTGCTGCTGCCGGCCGGGCCATTGCGCGAATCGAGAAGCCGACTCGACTCCGTCGATGCCGTCATCGTCAACGGTGAAAACCTGCCCGGACTGCCGCCGAACACGTTTGCGATGCAATTGGAGGGTCACGAATTCAAAAACCTGGCGAACCCGCAACAGCGTATTTCCGCCAACGGTTTGGAAGGCAAGCGGCTGCACGCGGTGGCCGGCATTGGAGACCCGGAGCGCTTTTTCTCACACCTGCGAACACTGGGCCTGTCGTTCGAATCACACGCGTTTGCGGATCATCACGCGTTTTCGGCACCGGACCTCGAGTTCCCGCATTGCGACGCGGTGCTCATGACGCAGAAGGATGCGATAAAATGCGCTGCCTTCGCACGTGAAACCTGGTGGGCGCTTCCGGTTGAAGCGCGCATAGACAACACGCTGCTTGATATCGTCAACCGAAAGATTGGTACTGCCAGTGGACTCTAAACTGCTCGATGTTCTGGTTTGCCCCGTGTGCAAAGGTCCGCTGATTTATCGCAAGAACCAGGCGGAATTGATCTGCAGCCCGTGCCGACTCGCCTATCCGGTCCGCGACGACATTCCGGTGATGCTCGAGGAAGAGGCCCGCAAGCTGCCAGCAGAAGAGGAAATTTGACCGCTCGACGGTCTGTTACGCAGCGCACGTGAACATGACAACCCACAGAAGGCGCCCGGTAGCGAGATGCCATCATTCGTAGTCGTCATCCCGGCACGCTACGCGTCGACACGCTTCCCCGGCAAACCGTTGGCCGAACTGGACGGCAAACCGATGGTGGCACACGTGGTCGACCGCGCGCGTGAATCGGGTGCCCTGGAAGTAGTGGTTGCCACCGACGACTCGAGAATTGCCAATGCCGTCTCCGCTTGCGATTGCGCGGTTGCGATGACACGAACCGATCATGCCACCGGGACTGACCGCATCGCAGAGGTCGTAACGCAGCGCGGCTGGAACGATGATGTCATTGTCGTCAATGCCCAGGGCGACGAACCGTTGCTGCCACCAGCGCTGATTCGCAACGTTGCCGGCACGCTCGAAGAACATACCGATGCGGCCATCGCGACCACCTGTCACCCGATCGACAACGCGGCAGAGTTTCTCGACAAGAATGCGGTGAAAGTGGTTTTTGATGCACACGGGTACGCACTTTATTTCTCGCGCGCGCCCATCCCATGGCCGCGCGATGATTTTTCCATCGAAACATCCCGGCTACCGGACGGCCTGCCAGCGTACCGGCATATTGGCATCTACGCGTACCGCTGCGCCTTCCTGCGCGAATATTCCGCACTGCAGCCCGCCGCGATTGAACGATTCGAATCCCTCGAACAATTACGCGCACTGGCGAACGGCTATCGTATCGCCGTCAGTGTTACAGCACAGGCACCACCACCTGGAATCGACACACCGAATGACCTCGATCGTGTGCGCGGCAAAACCGCGCCGCTATAATCTCCTCCACTCCGCAACCACTGCGTACGCGGACCAACGACAGGAACAGACACCATGAAACTTATACTGCTCGGGCCACCCGGGGCGGGGAAGGGCACCCAGGCCGCGTTCATCATCGAGAAGTACGGCATTCCGCAAATATCTACCGGCGACATGCTGCGTGCGGCGGTCAAGGCTGGCACCGAGCTTGGACTCGAGGCAAAGAAGTTCATGGATGCCGGTGGACTGGTGCCCGATGAGGTCATCATCGGGTTGGTAAAAGAGCGGATCAAGCAACCCGATTGCACCAAAGGTTTTCTGTTCGACGGTTTTCCGCGAACCATTCCACAGGCCGATGCGATGAAGAGCGCTGGCGTGGACCTCGATTTTGTTGTGGAAATCGATGTCGATGACACCGAAATCGTCAAGCGTCTGTCTGGACGCAGGGTACACCCCGCTTCCGGTCGCACCTACCACGTCAGCTTCAACCCGCCGAAAGCAGAGGGTAAGGATGACGTCACCGGCGAACCGCTGGTACAGCGCGATGACGACCAGGAAGAGACCATCCTCAAACGTCTGCAGGTCTACCATTCACAAACGAGACAACTGGTTGACTATTACTCAAAGTGGGCCGACAGCGGCGCGCCCGGCGCACCGAAGTACGCTTGTGTGAAGGGCGTCGGATCGCTCGATTCGATCCGCGACAGGATCTTCGAGGCACTGCGATAGCACTGCGACAAGCGCTCCCGAACCTGAACCGGTTGTCAGCTGCAGACACATTACAGTAAGGAAGAATGATGCCAGTCAAGAATGCGTTTTATGCTCAGTCGGGCGGTGTTACCGCCGTCATCAACGCCTCGGCCGCAGGTGTGATCGAAACGGCGCGCAAGCACAAGAACCGGATCGGCAAAGTGTATGCGGGCCGAAACGGCATTATCGGCGCGCTGACCGAAGACCTGATAGACACGAGCAAGGAATCGGCGACCGCCATAGCGGCACTCAAGCACACGCCGGCGGGCGCTTTCGGATCATGCCGCTACAAACTCAAGAGCCTCGAGCAGGACCGTGCTCAATACGAGCGACTGATCGAAGTCTTTCGCGCGCATGACATCGGCTACTTCTTCTATAACGGCGGTGGCGACTCGGCCGATACTTGCCTCAAGGTGTCGCAGATATCCGAGTCACTCGGTTTCCCGATTCAGGCGATTCACGTTCCGAAGACAGTGGACAATGACCTGCCGATCACTGATTGCTGCCCGGGATTCGGCTCGGTAGCCAAATATGTTGCCGTCTCGACACGGGAAGCCAGCCTGGACGTGGCGTCGATGGCCAAGACATCGACCAAGGTGTTCGTTCTCGAAGTCATGGGACGCCATGCCGGCTGGATCGCCGCTGCCGGCGCACTGGCTGCGGAACATGAGGGCTCACTTCCGATCATCATCCTGTTTCCGGAAGTCGTCTTCGACCGCAAGAAGTTTATTGCGCGCGTAGCAGCGATGGTGAAGAAATTCGGCTACTGCTCGGTGGTCGTGTCCGAAGGCGTCAAAGGGCCAGATGGGCGATTCCTGTCGGACCAGGGTTTACGCGACGCGTTTGGCCACGCGCAACTGGGCGGTGTCGCGCCGGTTGTCGCCAATATCGTCAAGGAAGAACTCAATCTCAAGTACCACTGGAGCGTTGCCGACTATCTGCAGCGTGCGGCACGCCATATCGCCTCGAAAACGGATGTCGACCAGGCCTACGCGGTAGGCAAGGCCGCTGTCGAGATGGCCTTGAAGGGGCACAACGCAGTCATGCCCAGCATCGAGCGCAAGTCGGACAAACCGTATCGCTGGTCGATCGGCATGGCCGATTTACACAAGGTAGCCAATGTGGAGAAAAAAATGCCGGCAGGCTTTATCAGCCGCGATGGCTTCGGCATTACCGCGCGTTGCCGTCAATATCTTACGCCGCTGATCAAGGGTGAGGCCTACCCACCCTACCGGAATGGACTTCCGCAATATGTCACGCTGAAGAACGTCGCAGTACCCAAAAAGCTGCGCCGGAAGTTCACAGTTTGAAATACTGGCGTTAAGCCTCTCAATTTCCGGGCAAATTTCGGGTACAATCGCGCGCTGTTTTGCTGCCGCGCCCTCCTGCCCGGGCATGCTGGCGGAATTTCGGAGTTTTTGGGTCAAGGGCCGGCCCATCTCGGCCTTTCAATAACTTTAGGGGGGACTTCATGTCTTCAGGACTGATTATCGCGCTGGTTTGCGCGATTATCGCCATCGTCTATGGGGCGGTTTCTATCCAGTGGATCCTCAGCAGGCCTGCCGGAAATGCCCGCATGCAGGAGATCGCTGCGGCCATTCAACAAGGCGCACAGGCTTATCTGAATCGCCAGTACACGTCGATTTCGATTGTCGGGGGCGTACTGTTCATTGCTCTGGGGTTCGTGCTCGACTGGTTAACCGCGATTGGCTTCGCTGTCGGCGCTATTTTGTCCGGAGCGGCGGGCTACATCGGCATGTTTATTTCGGTTCGCGCCAACGTGCGCACGGCTGAGGCCGCCAATCACGGCATTAACGCTGCACTGAACGTGGCGTTTCGCGGAGGCGCCATTACCGGCATGCTGGTCGTCGGACTCGGCCTGTTGGGCGTGGCCGGCTATTTCGCAATTGCGTCAAACTTCACCGATACTGACGGAGCACTACACGCACTGGTGGGTCTCGCGTTCGGCGGATCATTAATTTCGATCTTCGCTCGTCTGGGTGGCGGCATCTTCACCAAGGGTGCAGACGTCGGTGCCGATCTGGTCGGAAAAGTCGAAGCCGGCATTCCGGAGGACGACCCGCGCAACCCGGCGGTGATTGCCGACAACGTCGGTGACAACGTCGGCGACTGTGCCGGGATGGCAGCCGACCTGTTCGAGACCTATGCAGTCACCATCGTTGCCACCATGCTTCTTGGCGGCCTGATGATGCAGCATCTCGGTTCGGCCGCCATCATCTATCCACTTGTGCTCGGCGGCGCTTCTATCATCGCATCCATCATCGGCACCTTCTTCGTCAAAACATCCGAAGGCGGCAACATCATGAATGCGCTTTACAAAGGCGTGATCGTGTCAGGCGTTATTGCCGCCATTGCATTCTTCTTCATCAGCAAGCAGATGATGGGCGAGGATGCCATGCCGCTGTTCTACGCCTCGCTCGTCGGCCTGGTGCTAACCGGTCTGATGGTCGTGATTACCGAGTACTACACGTCAACCGAGTACGCTCCGGTCAAACACGTCGCCTCAGCTTCGCAAACCGGGCACGCAACCAATATCATCGCCGGTCTCGGCGTATCGATGAAGTCGACTGCATTACCGGTACTCGCCGTATGTGCCGCCATCTGGGCGTCGAACGAACTGGCCGGCCTTTACGGCATCGCGATTGCGGCAACGGCGATGCTGTCGATGACGGGAATGGTCGTGGCTCTCGATGCCTACGGCCCGATTACCGACAACGCCGGGGGTATCGCCGAAATGGCGGAACTGCCTTCGAAGATTCGCGACATCACCGATCCGCTGGACGCAGTCGGAAACACGACGAAAGCAGTTACCAAAGGCTACGCGATTGGCTCCGCCGGTCTCGCTGCACTGGTGCTGTTCGCCGACTACACGCACAAACTCGAAGCGGCCGGAAAACTCGAAGTGTTCTCGCTGTCTGATCCGGCCGTCATCATTGGCCTGTTCATTGGTGGCCTCGTACCCTATCTGTTCGGTGCGATGGCAATGGAGGCCGTTGGCCGCGCTGCAGGGTCTGTTGTCAACGAAGTACGCCGCCAGTTCCGCGAAATTCCAGGCATCATGGAAGGAACTGGTAAGCCGGACTATTCGCGCGCGGTTGATATGCTGACAAAATCGGCAATCAAGGAAATGATGATCCCGTCGTTACTGCCGATTCTGGTTCCGATCGTCGTCGCCTTCGGCATGAACTGGCTGATGGGCCCTGGCGCTGGCGTCAAGGCACTCGGCGGTCTGCTGATCGGCACCATCGTCACCGGACTGTTCGTGGCCATTTCGATGACCACTGGTGGTGGCGCCTGGGATAACGCCAAAAAGTACATTGAGGACGGTAACTTCGGTGGCAAGGGCTCGGAGGCACACAAGGCAGCCGTCACCGGTGACACAGTCGGTGACCCCTACAAGGATACTGCCGGCCCTGCCGTTAACCCGTTGATCAAGATCATCAACATCGTCGCACTGCTGCTGGTACCGCTTTTGTAGGTTCAGCCGCCGTGTAAGAAGAACGGCCCCTGATGGGGCCGTTTTTTTTCGTCCGGCGTAACCACCAGATATCAAGTATCGCTCGGCTTCGCCCGCAGTCCGGCTGTCAATACAAAGCGCATTGCCTGCTCGCGGGACATGTTAACCGGCGTGATCTGACTGCGCGGCATGAATATCGTATAACCGCCGATCTGATAACTCATCGGCAGATACACGGCGACCTCCCCTTCTACAGCTACACCGTCGGGAAGATCGGAAAAATGATCACGTGTCACAAACCCCATCAAGCGCATCTCGCTGCCTGGCAAGGTCACAGTCACCACCTGAAGTGCGACCTGATCATCCTGGCCGGCAAACAACGCGAAGAAATCGCGCAGTGCCGCATAGATTGTCTTGATCAGAGGCAACTTAAGCAGAAGTTTCTCGGTGAACTCGAACAAGCGCCGAACGATGTAGGCACGCATCAGCACGCCGACAACGAAGATCACCACTATGCCAACCAGCAAACCCATACCCGCACGATAGAAACCTTCCGGGATCAGCCACTGCAGGGGTTTCCCGAGAAATGATTCCGCTGTGGTAAACAACCAGATCAACAAGTAAACAGTTGCCAGCACTGGCAAGACTGTCAACACGCCCGTGAGAAAAATTCTGCCCAGATACTTCATACGCCGTCTCCGCCGTTTTGAGTCGCCGAGACTTTAACAGACGCAGGTCGGCTGGTGATGTAGGCGATGGGCTTTCGGATCCAGCCGGAGGCCCGCACCACACGAGAGCGATTTACTGTGTGCAGGGGTAGATTCTCGACAGAGCACTGAACAGCAGGAGGTGGGCACGCTGGATGAGGCGTTCCGGGTGTGCTTCGAGGTAAGCCACGAGCGCCGGCAACACTTCCTCGTACCTTAGCCCCAGTGGCGGGCAGAAATACATGTCTTCGCCTGTGCGCCATGCTTTCCAGCCTTGCCCCCAGACAAATCCTTCAACAAAACCGATACACAACGCCGCGTCCACCCTTGCGTCATCCTCCACGCTCACACCGTTGACGACATCATTGCCAGCGCGGCAGGCCTCCAGCAAACGCACGCCGTCTTCGCGCGCCAGACCATCGGCCGCCTGCAACGTATTGGCGCTGAATAAAAGAGCACAGAACACGAGTAGTCCCGGGACGTTCATCAATTCAGTAACCACCTCGAAAAAAACACCTTTTTTCGCAACAATAATGCGACGGCAAAATGCATGGAATTTGCTTTACACTTATGGTCGGGCGAATAAAACAAGTTACAAAACAAGGGGGTTGAAATGAGCGTACTCGACGCTTTTCTGATCGGTGGGGTCGTTCTGCTAATCGTTCTGATCGCTGTAAAGAAAAAGACAGGCTGAAGCCGCAACCGGTCTCAGCGGGTAGTTTCCCGGTTGGTTTGACCATCGCGGGTCGAGATGAGGCCCAACACCTCTCCCGATCGCGGAACAGGGTCTACTGCACCAAAACCGGTGCAGGTCAGGGCAGCCGCCGCGCACGCATAAGTCACAGCCTTATCAAGATCGTTGTCCTGGCTCAGCCGCGCCATGAGTGACCCGGCGAAACAATCGCCGGCACCGGTTGCATCGACCGCGCGCACGGGGAAACCACTGGCCATACCTTTGACATCACCGTTACGGTAGACAGCACCCTCGGCTCCCAGTTTTAGAATGACGACGCCAGCGCCGGCACCGACACACCAGTCGAGAATCGGGTCTGGCTCCACCAGTCCGGTGAGAGACTGGGCGTCTTCCAGGGACAACAAGAAATAATCCGTCAGCGCGATGGTCGAGCCGATGACGTCGCGAGCCTCATCGATGGACCACAATGCTGGCCGGAAATTGGCATCGAAGACGATGCTTGCACCTGCGTCCCGCGCAATTTTGAACGCGGCAAACACCGCCTCGCGCGCACTATTACTGATTGCCTGGGTGATGCCGGAAGTGTAGAAGAACCTCGTGCCTTGCAGCATTGCGACGGGCAAATCATCGACGCAAAACCGGCTCGCCGCCGAGTGCTCACGCAGGTAACTGAAGGTGTGACCGGCTTCACCGTGGGAGATAAAGTACACCGCGGTGTGTGCATCCGGGTCCAGTTTCACCGCGCTCGAATCGATGCCCTCTCGCTCCCACAAGCGAAACATCTGATGCCCGAATGCATCATCGCCAACACGGCTGACGTAGGCGACACGAGCGCCCTGGCGCGAAGCGGCAATGGCGCAATTCATGGTGTCGCCGCCAAATCCCTGCAAATACTCACGCGACTTGCCAGGGATCTGGCTGAACTCGTACATCGGTTCGCCGAAGCAGACAACATCGAAGGCCGCGGAACAGTCGCCGGCTCGTTCGGTCACTGTTTTCGAAACAACGCGCGACTGACCTGGCATCACTACCCTACCCCGGCTTGATCGAGGTAGTGCCTTGCATGCGCGACGGCGCGGGCATGGTCGTTATCGTTCATCGCCTGACGGTCGATGATGCTGTTGCCAACGCCCACCATTTTTGCTCCGGCTTCAAAATAGGCGTTCATGTTCTCCGCGTTAACGCCCCCTGTCGGGCAAAACACGACATCCGGAAACACGGCGCGCAGCGCTGAGAGATGAGACGGTCCGCCAGTGGCTGCCGGGAACAACTTGACAATGTCACTGCCTTGCCCGATGGCATCAAGCACTTCCGTTGGCGTAAAAGCACCCAACAATGCCGCACAGCCAGCATGGTGGGCTCGCCTTGCAACGCCATCGGCCACGCACGGCGAAACGAGGTAATCCGCGCCCGCAGCGATACAGGCATCCGCCTGCTCTGGTGTCAGAACCGTTCCGGCACCTATCATGAAAGATGCCGGCACCCGCGATCGCAGCTCCGATATCAGGTTGATCGCATCCGGCGTGGTGAGGGTGATCTCGACCGTCGAAAACGCGGCTTCCAGTAAACAGTCAATAGCGAAACGCGCTTGCACAGAATTCTCAAAACGAAGAACAGGCACCACCCTGGCAGTAATCAAGCGTGCCCGAATCGCGGCCGCGTTACGCATACGCTATCTCAGTCCACACCAGGCACGGTCACACATCGATCATGATTACAATCGACACCCGGCTTCGAAATTTGCTCACAAGTGCCGACCGCGTCACTGTCGAGCATCAGATCTTCCCTGAGCAGATTGTATTCAAAGACCAGATTGCTCATGTGCTCCCGGTCCGTCTCCCATATCGAATACGCCACGTATTCTTCAGGACCGCCGCACGGGCGCATGCCCAGACCGACAATGCGGCAGTTCACCAGATTTCTGCAGCGTGCTTCCCCAATCTCGGTCGAAATCTCTTCTCGCAACCGGTTTGCCGCCTCGACGTCATCTTCCGCAGCGCGCGTTCCGGACGCAACCAGTCCGGCACCCGAACCAATAATCGTCAGCACAACGGCAAGAACAAATTTCTTGATGAGCATGCAGGCAGTGTACATCAGCACCAGTACCAGGCAAAAACAGCCTGGCGAGCGCCTGGCGCTGATACTATCGTGCGCAACGCAACGCGAAGGAGGTTGAAGCCATGTCCTGGTTATGGCTAAAAGCAGTGCCCTGGAGCACGATCATCGCGAATGCGCCCACCATCGTGGATGGCGCACGCAAGCTACTCGATCGTCGCGGCAGCCCCACCGACGTCACTGACGAGCAGGCTTCCGACCCGGGCAGCCTTGCCCAGCGACTGCGCATTGTCGAATTGCGGCAGCAGGAAATGCTCGATGTGATCGACAAACTCGCCAGCAGCAACGAACAACTGACCGAGGCAGTGACATACCTGCGGGCCCGGGCCGTATTCAACTTCCGGCTGTCGGTGGTTCTGGGTGTCGTCCTTGCTGTCGTCGTCGTTGACGGCATTCTGGGTTGACCCGCGCGACGCTCCCGCTCCGGACATCACCAGCACGGCACAGCGTCAACCGCAACTACCGACGGCCCCGCACGCAGTACAGAAGTCACAGCCATCCCTGTGTATCACAGCTGCGTTTCCACATTCATCACAGACTTTTCCGGCCTGTAAGTTATAACCATGTGTCTTTCTGCCATCCGATGCGCCCGGAACCTCCAGCACCCCCATATCGCTGACTGGAAAACCATTCTCGTCAAGCACACCAAGCATTGCGTAGCGATGAATCACCAACCGCGCAATGTAGGCAACCGTGCTCGGAAAGTTACGTTGCCGGTTAGTGCCAGGTACCCGCGCCATGAAGTCGCCAAGCGGCTCGGCGGCGGTGAGGAGTTTGCGCAGCTTCATGCCAATCCAGGCTGGATCGATGACCCGCATATCCAGCGACAAAAGCTTGCACAAGCCGTCGAGCGCGCGAGGATAGGTACCTGCGAGCCACATTGAATACGGACGGCGTTGCCCGCCGGGCAGCACCAATTCCTTGAGCATCAGCACAAAATCGTCACCGGAACTGGCGTTATACACATCGGCAGTCCACGACATCGTACCGTCTGTTCCAGTCTTCGGCTCCTTCTTCGCGAACAGGGCGTCGAACACCGGGGAAACGCTGGCTTTGACCTGTGCTGCGACGCCTTCCTGTGCCCCCGGGGCGCCAAGTTGATCGATACGCCAGCGCACAATCCGCGCGAATGCCGCCACGATACTGGGACATCTGTCCACCTTGCCATCAGGTGGCATGGCGCAATCGAAAGCATCGTCACCGGCAGTTCGCGCGACCATGTCGAGTTTGGTGCGTAACCACACGGCGTCCTTTGCCCGCATGTCCATCGACAGGGTCTTCGCAACTGCAGCAAGGCCCCGCGGCTGCTCGTTTCCATTGATCCACACTTCGAATGCGTGAGGATGCTCATCCTCGATATGGCCAACAAAGATCGCGAACTTGCCGAACGGTGATTCGAGCATGTAAGTCCAGGCAGGATTGCCTGCCGCCAGTGCTGGCCGCCCCGGCCAGCGCAGACTCGCCAAAGCCGGCTTTGGCGCAGCGTCGATACGGATGCGCCGATCAATATCGCTGGTGTCCAGATCATTCGGCTGCTGTTCGCCGCTGCCGACAGACAACACACTGCCAAGCACACTGTTGGGCCGGTATGTCGTGATTCCCTTGAGCCCCGCCCGCCATGCTTCGAGGTACAAATCCTTGAAATCCTCGAACGGATAGTCTTCGGGGACGTTGACCGTTTTGCTGATCGCGGAGTCGACGAAGGGCGCAACAGCAGCGACCATACGCATGTGATCAAGTGCGGAAATCTCCAGCGCCGTGACAAACTGCAGCGGCAGCGATGTCATGTCGCCACCGAGATGTCGATACAGTCGCCAGGCATGGTCCTCAACGTCGTAGACCTTGTGCGAGCCATCCGGCTCACGTTTCTTGCGTTGGTAAGCCCAGGCATAAGGCGGTTCGATGCCATTGGCGGCATTATCGGCAAATGCCAGGGAAATGGTCCCGGTCGGCGCAATCGACAGCAAATGGCTGTTGCGCAAACCATACGAGCGAATCTGCGCTTGCAGATCTTCGGGCAAGCGTGAGGCGAACCGCGGAGACGCCAGATACTGTTCACTGTCAAATAGTGGAAACGCCCCTTTTTCCCGCGCCAATTCCACCGAAGCAACGTAGCTCCGGTCACGCATGTGTTCGGCGATCTGCGCCGCCATACGCCGTGCTTCCTGCGTGTCGTAACGCAGACCCAGCATGATCAGCACATCACCCAGACCGGTGAAACCGAGACCGATGCGGCGCTTGTTGTGCGCCTCTTCCGCTTGCTGGGGCAACGGCCAAACGGTCACATCAAGAACGTTGTCGAGCATTCTCACTGCAGTGCCAACGACATCGGCAAACGCCTCGAAATCAAAACGTGCCTCCGGGGTATACGGCTCGGTCACGAACAGCGTGAGATTGATGCTACCCAGACAACAGCAGCCGTACGCGGGAAGCGGTTGTTCACCGCAGGGATTGGTTGCCGCCACGCTCTCGCAATAGGACAGGTTGTCGTCTTCGTTCACCCGGTCCATGAAGATCACTCCGGGTTCGGCATGGTCGTAAGTTGAATCCATGATCTGTTTCCACAGATCGCGCGCCTTGACGATACGATAGACCCAGGATCCGTCGTCACGCTGATGCGGCGGGTCACCTTGCTCCCGCAAGGGTGGCACCTTGTGGACCAGCGCCCAATCATCATCGGCCTCAACCGCGCGCATGAACCCGTCGGTGACAGCCACGCTGACGTTGAAATTGCGCAGCGCCCCGCCATCCTTGCCGTGAATGAATTGCTCGATGTCAGGATGGTCGCAGCGGAGAATTCCCATTTGGGCGCCGCGCCGTGCTCCAGCCGATTCCACTGTCTCACAACTTTGGTCGAACACGTGCATGTAGGACACCGGTCCGCTCGCCGTGCTTCGCGTTCCGCGAACCAGCGCGCCTTTGGGGCGAATCGATGAGAAGTCGTAGCCGACGCCGCCGCCACGCCTCATGGTTTCAGCGGCTTCCATCAGCGCCACGTATATACCGGGTTTGCCATCGGTCGTTTCCGACACCGAATCGCCGACCGGTTGCACGAAGCAGTTGATCAATGTGGCGGCAAGCCCTGTGCCGGCCGCTGAATTGATACGCCCGCCTGGTATGAATCCGTTACGCAACGCTTCCAGAAACAGCGGTTCCCACTTCACCGGATCCTGTTCGACCGCAGCAAGCGCTGCTGCAACACGGCGTCGAACGTCATCGATCGTGCGTTCGTCGCCTTTGGCATATTTCTCTGCGAGCACGTCAAGTGATACCTGCTGCGGCTGCATCAAAAGCGTCGTGTCGTCTGGCTTCATGTTTTCTCCGCACGCGAATGGCAAACCGCTTCAGAAACGGAATGCAAAAAACTGGTTTGGTTTGAATGCGTATCTTACTCCGGACAGAACCGGTTCGCGCGCTGCAAGGCGCAAGCAGTGCCCGCCCTTGCAGTCCGTTGGTTGGTTAACTGGCTGGCTGAAATATCTCGCCTGCCAGTCTGGCCCGGATCGATCGGATTCAGCCCGATTCGGCCAACTCCGGTCTAATAGGACTGCTTCTAACGGCTTGATCGAGCCAGAGTACTCTGATCAACACGGCCAGGTCTACTGTGCCGGCCACGTCCTGAGCCACCTTCCGTCACACGCAAATTGCCAATGTGAGGGACCCGGCATCGACGCCGGCAAGACCGGGAGGTCCGGGCTCAGAGTTTGCCCCAGTCTTCCTTGACTTCGGTTTCGAACATTTCGATGAGATCGCGCAGATGCTTCGAAGCCGTCACAAACCGGCACCCGACCCTCTTGTTCAAGGTTCCATCGGGCTCGCGAACCGTCTTCCAATAGCGCACCTCCACACCGACATCGATCGGATTTTTCAATGTGGGACCGGTAATCTGGCAGTGTTTGAAGATCATGCCGGGTTTGAGCACGATTCCGGGTTCGTGAATGAAAGCTCCCATTCCACCCCGGCTGATATCTGCCAGATTCGCCACGATTGGTGCAGCATCCTCCCGGTTTATCACGCACCATAACGATGGCAGCGAATTGATCACGAGCCGGCGATGGGCGCGCTGCTGCAGATCAAGAACGAGCGGTGGAATGGGGAGTTGAAGCCTGGCGGCACCTTCGTACATGATTTGCGTGGGCGCAACGCTCTGGAACTGGATATGGCGCTTCTTGCGGTCGCAGTGAAACTGCACGGACTCGCGTTTCATCAGCGCGGTGTTGGCCGGCTTCCACTGACTGTAATCGATCACAACCCGATCCAGATCCAGATCCACCGCGCGAATGACAGACGCAAACAGCACTTCACCTTGTTCGAGATACGCGCTGATCGCCAGCTTTTCGTTGCAGACTACCTGCAGAACCTTCGCGATCTCAGTTGCCGATCTCAGCGCCCGCCCCGGCGCATCGATGCGCATGGTAACGGCAGCGGGATCCTCTTGCGCTATGCGTTTGGCGGAATCAGAAGAACTGGGCATGACAGGTTGCGAGTATACCGTTTCAACCGGGTGAACCCATTGCCATTTGTCGTGTTGCAACAACCGTCCGACAGATTTCCGGAAGCATATCAGGCCACCTGTTTTGTCCTGTCCGAGAGAAACGCCTGCAGGACGCGACCGGTATGCGAATCAGGCGCTGCCGACACTTTTGCCGGCGGCCCTTGCACGACCACCTTCCCGCCACCTGCACCGCCCTCCGGTCCGAGATCGACAATCCAGTCGGCGTTGGCCATCACATCCAGATTATGCTCGATGACAATGACGGTATTGTTTGCATCCACCAGACGATTCAGAACGCGAATGAGTTTCTCTACATCTGCCATGTGCAGCCCCACCGTTGGCTCATCGAGTACGTAGAGCGTGTGCTGCGTGCCACGCTGCCTTGCCGCTGCACTGATGTCACCAGTGTCGGTCAAGCGCACTTTTGCCAGCTCGGTCACCAGCTTGATTCGCTGCGCCTCTCCACCCGACAGCGTCGGGCTTTGCTGCCCGAGTGTCAGATACCCCAGCCCGACATCCTGAAGTAATTGCAAAGCGTGGTGGATTCCGGCATGGGCGGAGAAGAACTCGGTCGCCTCGTCCACACTCATCGCCAACACCGCTCCGATGGACTTGCCCTTGAATTGCACCGACAGCGTTTCCCGGTCAAATCGCGCGCCGTTACACACTTCGCAAAGGACTTTCACGTCCGGAAGAAAACTCATTTCCACCTTGCGAATTCCCTGCCCGTCACAACCACTGCAGCGACCGGTTGGTGTATTGAACGAGAATCTCGCCGGCGCATAGCCGCGCATTCGCGCATCCTGGGTGCCGGCAAAGAGCTTGCGAATCGCGTCCCAGAAACCAACATAAGTCGCCGGGCACGAACGCGGCGTCTTGCCAATCGGAGTCTGGTCAACTTCGAGCACCCGTGACACCGTCTCCCATCCATCAAGTCCTGTGCAACCGAACAGGCTGACGGTACTCTTGCGACCGCGTTTTTCGCCAACCAGGCGCGCCATGTTTTCGTGAACGACATCGCGGGCCAGGGTTGATTTACCACTGCCTGACACGCCGGTGACAACCGTCAGCCGGCCCAACGGCAACCGGGCATTTACGCCTTGCAGATTATGCAGCCTCGCGCCCCTGACCACGATCGCCGGTTCAGTTCTCGCGACCTTGCGAAGGGCCTGCAAAGGATGCAACAAGGGTTGCCTCAGAAAACGGCCCGTGACGGATTCCGGTGAATCCATCAGGGCCTGAACGGTTCCCTGGGCGATCAGACGCCCCCCCAGGCGCCCGGCCCCCGGACCGAGATCAACCAGGTGATCGGCACTCAATATGGTGTCCTCGTCGTGCTCGACTACCAGCAGCGTATTACCCTTGCGTTCGAGTTTTCGCAGCGTCCTGAGAAGAATCTGGTTATCACGCGGATGCAGACCAATGGTGGGTTCGTCGAGGATGTAACACACGCCTCGAAGATTCGAACCAAGCTGGGCAGCCAGGCGAATACGCTGTGCCTCACCACCTGACAGACTCGGCGCGGCACGATCCAGCGTCAGATAACCAAGCCCTACTTCAGACAGGAATCCGAGCCGGCTGCCCAACTCCGCGACAAGATCACGCGCAATGGCTTGCTCACGGCCGATCAGATTTACATCGTCAAAATTTCTGGTCAGCTCGCTGACTGGCCGGGAACCATAATCGGCAATATTACTGTCGCGCCAACGCACGGCCAGTGCTGTTTCGTTAAGCCGGCTGCCATGACACTGCGGGCACGGTTCATCGACTTCGAGCCAGTCTATCCACGAATCGAGCACATGGTCTTCGGTACCCGTACGCGCCCTTTCGTCATCCCATTCGATTTCTGCAAGCTTCAGTCCCGTGCCATAACACGATGAGCACCAGCCATGGCGGGAGTTATACGAAAACAACCGCGGATCGAGTTCAGGGAAGCTGGTACCACATGACGGACACGCGCGTTTGGTGGAAAACACCGTCTGCGTCATCGGGCCGCCGTGCATCAATTCCTCAAGAGGTGCAATCAGATGGACCACCCCCTTGCCATGCTCCAGCGCATCGTGCAATGCGCTACGTAACATCGCTTCGCCATCGGCACTGACATGTACATCGGCCACTGGCAACTCGATGACATGTTCGCGAAAGCGGTCGATACGCGGAAAGCGTTGCGTCGGCAGATACTCACCATCGACGCGAAGGTATTCGAAGCCGCGCTTGTTCGCCCAGCGTGCCAGATCCGTGTACACGCCTTTTCGATTGCTGACCAGCGGCGCCAGCAAGCCAATATGCTTACCCTTGAATTCGCGCATGATGCGGGCCGCAATCGCGTCTTCGCTCTGGGGCTCAATCGGCACGTCACACCCGGGGCAGTACTGTGTTCCGAGTTTGACGAATAACAGGCGCAGGAAATGGTGGATCTCGGTCAGCGTACCCACCGTGCTCTTTCTGCCACCGCGACTGGTACGCTGTTCGATTGCCACGGTCGGTGGAATACCATGAATGGCATCGACTTCAGGGCGGGAGGCGACCTGCACGAACTGGCGCGCGTAGGCATTGAGGGATGCAAGGTATCGGCGCTGGCCTTCACCGAACACAATATCGAACGCCAGCGTCGACTTCCCGCTGCCCGACACGCCGGTGATCACGGTGAACTGGCGGCGTGGCAAGGCGACATCGAGGTTGCGCAAATTGTGTTCGCGCGCATTTCGAATACGAATGAACTCGTCCAGTTTGGGGGGCACCCTGCCCTTGTCTACCGACGCAGATGGCTGCGTCAGCGCTTTCAGTTGCTGTGCGTAGTCGATCAGCGCGCGTCCCGTGTGCGAGGCAGCGCATTGCTTTACCGTTTCGGGCGTCCCGGCACATACGAGCTCCCCGCCGGCAGCGCCGCCCTCCGGCCCCAGGTCGATGATCCAGTCCGCTGCTGCGATGACATCGAGATTGTGCTCGATGATCAGCAGAGAATGGCCGGCATCGACCAGCTTTCGCAATGAGCGAAGCAGCTTGGCAATGTCGTCAAAATGCAACCCGGTGGTTGGTTCATCGAACATGAACAGCGTCCCGGTATTGACAACCCCTTCGACGCGAGCCAGGTGTCCTGCCAGTTTGAGCCGCTGCGCCTCACCCCCTGACAGTGTCGGCACAGGCTGTCCCAGGCGCAGATAATCAAGCCCGACATCGGCCAGCGGCTTGAGTTTTCGCAACACCTCGGGTGATGCCGAAAAATACGCCATCGCTTCCGAAACCGTCATCGCCAGCACGTCCGCCACGTTTCGCTCCGGTTTGCCATCCGGCGCAATGCCGATTTCGAGTACTTCAGGCCGATAACGCTTGCCGTCACAATCCGGACAACGCAGATAAACGTCTGACAGGAATTGCATCTCGACATGCTCGAAACCGTTGCCCCCACACGACGGGCAACGTCCGTCGCCGGAATTGAAGCTGAACATTCCGGGTTTGTAGCTGCGATCGCGCGCCAGCGGCGCTTTTGAAAACAGGTCGCGGATCGCATCAAAAGCGCCAACATAGCTGGCGGGATTGGAGCGCGTGGTACGGCCGATCGGCGCCTGGTCGACCATAACAACATCGGCGACGCGTTCGTGACCAATGAGCGCCTTGTGGCTACCGGGTGTTTCCGTCGGCTTGCCCTTGTGCTTGAGCATTGCCGCATACAGGACGTCCTGAATCAGCGTCGACTTTCCCGAACCCGATACACCGGTGACGCAGACCAGACGATTCAGGGGAATCGACGCATCGACATCCTTGAGGTTGTGCTGCGACGCACCGACGACCTGCAGCACCGGGGTCGATTTGTCTACGGCACGTCGTTCGAGCCCGGCATCGGTGCGGCGCCGGCCGTACAGATAATCGCCCGTTAACGACTTCGCTTTGGCAAGCCGTTCCGGTCGGTCGAAGAACACGACCTCCCCGCCGTGCTCTCCCGGACCAGGCCCCATATCGAGCAAACGATCCGCAGCAAACATGATTTGCGGATCGTGCTCCACGACCACCAGCGAATTACCCGCATCGCGCAGATTGCGCATGACATCGATGACGCGGCCCATATCGCGGGGATGCAAACCGATCGAAGGCTCATCAAGGACAAACAAGGTGTCGGTCAAGGACGTGCCAAGCGCGGTCGTCAGATTGATGCGTTGAACCTCACCGCCCGACAGGGTGCGCGACTGCCGGTCAAGCGTCAGGTAGCCAAGGCCCACTTGTTGCAGATATGTCAGCCTGCCGCGAATCTCCCCCAGTAATATTGCAGTGGCTTCGTCGAGGGCGGCCTTTGATTGTGTTGCCTGCGTCGCTGCATCGAAAGCATCAAAAAACGCCTTGCAGCCATCGATGGGTAGCAACATCAAATCATGCAATGTCAGCCCCGGCACTTCGTGCAATTGCTGCTTCGACCAGTCCACACCGGGTGGCCGGTAACGCGAATCCGGCCGGACAACCGCATCGGCCATGGATCTGTCGCCCACGCGCCACAACAACGCCTCGTGCTTGAGACGGCTGCCTTCACAAACAGTGCAAGGCGTATAAGCCCGGTACTTCGACAGCAGCACCCGAATGTGCATCTTGTATGCCTTGCTTTCGAGCCAGGCGAAGAAATGCCGCACGCCGTACCACGTGCCGGGCCACGATTTGCGCCAGCTCACCCACTCCGGCTCGCCTTCCAGGACCCACTCGCGCTGCGCATCAGTCAGTTCACGCCAGGGCGTATCCAGCGGAACGCCGCGCTCTCCCGCGTATTTTTCGAGATCATCCTGACACTCGCGAAAGCTTTTCGTCTGCCACGGTTTAACCGCCCCTTCGCGCAGCGTCTTGCGTTCGTCCGGGACGATCAATCCGAAATCGATACCGATGACACGGCCGAAACCACGACAGGTTTCGCATGCGCCCACCGGCGAATTGAACGAGAACATCCCCTGATTAGGCTCGCGGTAGTGAATATCGCAATCGGCACAATGCAGGTCGTCACTGAACTTCCATGTTCGGACCGCCTGACCTTCGTCATCAACCACATGGACCTGTATCCGCCCGTGGCCGACACTGAGGGCGGACTCCAGTGCCTCGACGACGCGTTCGCGCTCCGCGGACGACACGCGAAAGCGGTCCTGAACAATCTCCAGTGCGCCTCTGGTCTTAGCGAAAACACGGGTGTAACCCTGCGCTTCGAGCAACTGCAACACTTCTTTCTCGGAAAAATTCTTCGGCACTTCAACCGGGAAGGTCATCACCAGACGCGGATCGTCAAGTTCTTCGCCACGCTGCTGCAACGAACGGTAGATCGACTCGGGCGTGTCGCGGCGCACCGGTAGCGCGCATCGGCGGCACAGAAGGCGTGAAACCCGCGCGAATAGAAGCTTGAGATGATCGGCCAGTTCCGTCATGGTCCCAACGGTTGAGCGCGACGTGCGAACCGGGTTGGTCTGATCAATAGCGATTGCCGGCGGCACGCCGTCAATTCCATCGACCTGTGGCCGATCCATTCGGTCGAGAAACTGGCGTGCATATGGCGAAAAAGTCTCGACATAGCGCCGCTGTCCTTCGGCATACAGCGTGTCAAATACCAGCGACGATTTTCCCGATCCGGAAACCCCGGTCACCACCAGCAGCTCACCAAGCGGGAAGTCAATGCTGATGTTCTTCAGACTATTCTGACGTGCTCCGCGTATCCGAATGGCACTTGATGGTTTGGATGTCATGTACTTGCGTGAAACCTGATTGTGCGCCCGCCTCGGGCCGAGCCGGTAATTATCCCGTAATACCGGGCAGGCTGAGAATTTGTAGCGAAAGCAAGCCGATGGAGAGCAATAGCCCCCCATAAGGAACCCAGGTCGGATAGACGCGGATACCAGCCGGTGGTTTCTGAAAACGCTTGATGCGAATTAGCGAAAGATTCACCAGCACGAACACGAGCAAAATTGCGAAGCTGGTGAGCTTGGCGAGCGTCACCAGCGGCAGCCAGAGCGCAAAAATCAGCACGCCAATCGTAATCGCAGCAGTTGACGCGACCGGGGTCCTGGTCCGCTTGTTCACCTTGGCTAACAGGTGGTGCACCCAGCCCGCGCACGCCATTCCATACAACATGCGCGACGCCATGATCATCTGTATCAGCGCACCGTTAATCACTGCAAAAAGACTGATCAGCGTAATGAGCACAGGCGATGCGCCGGTAGCGTTCTCGAACAACAGGGCCAGCGGCGCCTCGCTTGTCGCCAGAGTCGTGGCCGGCAAGGCCAGCACCGCTGCAATCACAATCAGCAAATACAATACGGTGGAACCGACCAGGGTCAGAATAATGGCACGCGGCACAACGTGTTGCGGGTTCTTCACCTCTTCCGAGACGTTGACCATATCCTCGAAGCCAATGAAGGCGTAGAAGGCCAGGAAGGCTCCCGTCACGATACCCCACCAGGCGGTGGCATTCGCAGGTGGGACCAGTTCCGGCAAGCGTTGGGGCAAAGTGGCAAAGCTGTCGGCGGACACGACGATGATCAACAACAGGCCGCCAATTTCGACAACTGTCGCAACCGCCGCGATCGTGATCGACTCCAGTATTCCCCATATGGCGAGAGTGCCAAGCACCGCCACCAGCAACACAACAACCATTACCCCCGGCAGTTCGACAAAGACGCGTAGATAACCGATGAATCCCCGCACCAGAGTGGCCGAGGAAACAAGCCCGGAGAACACGATCAGATATCCCACAAGCGTGGACAATCCGCGACGCCGGAAGCCCTCCTGCACGTACACGGCTTCTGCTCCGGATAACGGGTAGCGCGCCGCCAGCTCGGCATAGGTGAAAGCGGTGAATGCCGCCACAACCGCCGCGGCAACAAACGCGACGGGCGCGTACATTCCCGCAACACCAGCGACCTCGCCAACCAGAACATAGATGCCAGCGCCCAGTATCGTGCCCAACCCGTAAAGGGTCAGCAGCGGTAGCGACAAGGCCCTGCGAAGACCTGGCTGCGACGGCCTCATGCTCTCCTCATGGTCGGGATTCATGTTCGAGCGGACTTCAATTAACCCTCGCAATCTTCAACCCGTTGGCGCACCGATTCTACGTGATCCCTCCTGCTACACTGTACGCATCGTCAGACAACTGCATCGAAAAACAATGACATCGGGAGACAGCGCATGATCGATTTGTATTTTGCACCGACCGCTAATGGCTTGCGTGCCACGATTGCGCTGGAGGAAGCCGGCCTGCCTTACAGGATACATACAGTCGACTTGTACAAGGGCGAGCAGCACACGCCAGAGTTCCAACACATCAATCCGGCCGGGTTGATCCCGGTGATAGTCGATCCGGACGGCCCCGGTGGTGCGCCGATCACAATAAGCCAGTCGGGAGCGATCATCCTCTACTGCGCTGAAAAGGCGGGCAAGCTGATACCTGCCGACAACGCCAGGCGAGCACTGGCCATGCAGTGGTTCACGCAGGCTGCAAGCGACATCTCCGGTGCCAGCATGACCGTGTTCCGGCTTGAGAACTCCGCACCGGAAAAATCGGCCACGAACGTCGACTACTTCAAGAAAAGGCTGCGTGACGCATTCAGGGATTGCGACAGAGCGCTTGAACACGAGCAATACCTTGCAGGAGAGTTATCCGTTGCTGACCTCATGCTTTACCCTTCGTTTGCAATGCGCCGGTCAATGCTGGAGCAAGAGGGTGAATACGATAATCTGCGCAGATGGGGAGACAACATGGCTGCCCGACCGGCAGTCCAGCGCGCGATGCGTTATGCCGGTTAGCCCTACGCACTGCACCCTGGTTTAACCCCTTGGATCGCGGGCCGTTGTGGCCTGGAATCCAACCAGAATTGAAGAAATGCAATAATGGCCAGACCTTTTCAAAATCTTCTCGACTCACTTTCGCAAGGCCTGCAGAAGATGGCAGGCATCGAAACAGCGGAGCAGCGTATCGCCCGTGAGAAACAACAATTGCACGCCTCGGTCGCAATGTTGCTATACGAAACCGCGCGTGCCGACCACGACGTCAGGGAAGAAGATATTCAAGTGGCCAACGAATGCTTGAGCGAGTTGCTTGTGCTGACGGCCGAGCAGTCCCGGGAACTCATGCTGCATGCAGCCAAACCGCACGAGCGGCCCACCTCGTACCACCCGTTGGTCAAGGCAATCAACGACCAGTTCAGCGCGGGGCAAAAAATTCGGCTGGTGGAGTACATGTGGCGCGTCGCCCATGCCGACCAGGATGTCGACAAATACGAAGATCACCTGGTGCGAAAAATTTCCGAATTAATCTACGTGCCTCATCGCGAATTCATCGCCGCGAAGCATCGCGCCCGCGCGAGATCAGCTTGACGTACTCCCTGCTCAAAGAGGTATTTGAAACGTGAACGAGCACATTGCACTGCAGATTGCGGCAATCGGCGCGCTGGGGGTTGTCTGCCAGTGGCTCGGCTGGCGATTCAAACTTCCGGCAATCGTGTTTCTGCTCACTGGCGGACTGGTTGCCGGCCCGCTTACCGGATGGTTGCGTCCGGATGAATTGTTTGGCGATCTGCTGTTTCCCCTGATCTCGCTGTGCGTTGCCGTCATCCTGTTTGAAGGCAGTCTGACCTTGCGATTCGCGGAAATTCGCGGCGTCGAGAAAGTCGTGCTGCGACTGGTCACCTGGGGCACGCTGGTGAGCTGGATTATTACGACCCTCGCAGCAATATGGCTGGTAGGCGCATCCTGGCAAGTGGCAACATTGTTTGGTGCGGTGATGGTCGTCACCGGGCCAACAGTTATCGTACCGATGTTGCGCACCGTTCGCCCGACGGCGGCCATTGGCAATGTGCTTCGCTGGGAAGGAATTCTTATCGACCCGGTCGGTGCGATCCTGGCAATCCTTACGTATCAATTTATTACCGCACTCAGTGCACAACAGGCGCTGCTGCTGACCTTTCTGACACTCGGCAAGATGGTCCTTGCCGGGGTCGCAATTGGAGCAGGCGCTGGCTACTTGCTCGGTCTGGCGATACGGCGCAACTGGTTGCCGGAATTTCTGCACAACTTCACCGTTCTTTGCGTTGTGTTCGCTGTTTACGCGCTATCAAACGCGGTGGAGCATGAGACAGGACTGCTGGCAGTGACCGTGATGGGTTTGTGGCTGGCGAACATGCCCGGCGTACACACCGAAGACATTCTCGACTTCAAGGAAAGTCTGTCGATCCTGCTGATCTCGGGGCTGTTTATCATTCTGGCGGCGCGCATCGATTTCGCATTGTTTGAACAACTGGGCTGGTCAGCACTTGGTGTGTTCGTGGCCTTGCAGTTTCTGGCACGTCCGCTGAAGATCTTGCTCACCACTGCCGGCAGCACACTGAACTGGCGCGAGCGGGCGCTGCTCGGCTGGATCGGGCCGCGTGGCATCGTCGCGGCAGCCATCAGCGCCGTGTTCGGATTACGTCTTGAGCAAGCCGGTTTCGCCGACGCGGCTTTTTTGGTGCCGCTGAGTTTCATGATCATTATCGGCACGGTGTTGTTGCAAGGTGCGACCGCCGGCACCCTCGCCCGCTGGCTGGGTGTGGCCGAACCCGAGCCGCGAGGCTTCCTGGTGGTAGGGGCCAATCGCGTCGCGCGGGCAATCGCCTTGCAATTGCGCAAGGTCGGTTATCGGGCAGTGCTTGCGGACACCTCCTGGGAGAACATCGAGAAAGCGCGCACCGAGGGTTTTGATACCTATTACGGCAGCCTGGTATCCGAGCATGCGGACAGACATCTCGATCTGGTCGGGATCGGCGGCTTGCTCGGGCTCTCGGCACATTCAGCGCTCAACAGTCTGGCGGTCATGCGCTATCGCCGGGAATTCGGTGATGGGAATATCTACGCCTTGCACGCCACGCTGGAAGAACAACCGGAAAACCTGCGAATCGCCGCTGCACAACCCGGCCATGAACTATTCGGCAAGGACGTCAGCTACACGAGGCTATCGAAGTTTCTCGGCGAAGGCGCTGTCGCCACCATCGAACTGGACGAAGGTGAAAACCTCGACACATTCAGCTCGCGCAATCCCGATGCAGTCCCGCTGTTTGCAGTCGACCCGAAGGGCAATGCCCATGCTTTCACCGCCGCCAGGCGCCCCTCTGCTACCAAAGGCTGGAAAGTCATTGCCATCTCCAGAATGTTCGCCCCCGAACAAGACGAAACGGGCACAGCCAGTGCTTGAAGTTGTTCATAGCGCCCGGCATTAGAGAGCAGAACCGTACCGCTGCAGTCCCCGGGCGCCCGGCCTTCGTCAGGAGGCGACAGTAGCACCCATTCACGTCACATCTTCGAGTTGCCCCAATCCCGGAGGTTTCGCGTCATGCTAGATCATACCCAACCGACTGCGGCACTTAACCGGCTTTCCCGGTTTTTTCTACTGGAGACACTCTACGATGCGCGTGAGCTGCTAGACCGGTATCGCCACGTTGAATCCTTCAACAACTACATCAGTGAACGCATGTTCATTATCGTGCCGGCGCTGTTGTTGCAGTTCCTGACTGGCATCGGTTGCGTCATGGGTATCGTCACCTTACTGCCCGACATGCACTGGGCGCTGATACTGCCGATTCTGCTATCCATGCCAGTCATTCTCGCCGGAAGTGTTTTCGTGCAGATCTACGTCTTCTTCTGCTGGATCGAGGGACGATCCATGGAACGTGCGCTCGGTGCACATCGCAAAGCCAGACGCGGCGCGTTCGCGACCTGGATGCAGAGCAAACTCCATCTGGACATTGGGCCGCCCCCCCGCGTTCCGTGGGTTCTGGCAGCACTTTTCGTGCTTGCGCCACTGTTGTCTCTGGCGCACGCCTGGTTGCCGGCCGCTGCGGTGTTCATCGGTCTGGCCATCGTGATGCCATTTATCTACGCCTCGGTGGATCGCTAGCAAGACCTGTTTCGTTACCTCGCAACCCGGCAGTGGCCAGTAATGAACTTGCGATGCACCCCGCCATAGTGAACGGCGGGTTCTCCCGACGGGACGTCAGCCGATTTGCTGCCCTGCAATGCGCTTGAGCCAGAAAACCATTGGTTTTGGTGATTCTGATTGTTCGTCCAGATCCTGCCAGGAAAACGTCGTATGCAATTCCGGGTGCCGCCGATATCCGCGCTTTGTCCAAAACCGATCCAGAGGGATGTAATCACCCGGTTGGCGGTGATGATCAATTTCACGCTGCACGGCGCAGAAAGTGATGTATTCGAATCGATTGAGGGAACCAACGTGTGCCTCGCGTTCTTCAAAAAATCGCACCCCGACACCCTTGCCACGATACGACCGTTCCAGTACGGATTCTCCAAAATAAAACACCTCCCCAGGATCATATTCCTGTTTGATGAACGGTTGCTTCACGCCATCTTTCTCGGCAGCCAATGGCAGGCCGGTCGAGACTCCAACCACACGGTCATCGTCAAGCGCGATCACGACAACGCAGTCGGGCACCTCCAGATACCTGTGCAAATAGTCACTCTCATAGTTGTAATTACCGTCATACAAATACGGAAACTCGCGAAACACCTCGATACGCAACCTGGCGAGATCCTTGAGGTATGGGTGTGCACCGCTTCCGGAAAAACGCCTGATATCAATGCTCATCGAGGTTGATGCCGATCTTGTGGAAACGCACCGGTGTCAACGCTTGCCCAAAAGACGTCAACTGGCTTTGCATGGTTCAGTCGCGGCATGCACCCGTCCCCGAACAGGTCATACAAGATTCCTGAGCTCGCGCAGGCCAACCGACAGCATCGCCAGATCCGGGGTGTTCGCGGTTCGCATTTCAGCAAGCACCTGCTCCACGCGCTCCACCGGGCCGCGATTACGCTCCTCCCACGCCGCGATCAATTCGTCGGGTTCGGTCAGATCTGAATTCTGCGTCAGAACAACGGCAGTCAACGCACGCAGCAAGTCGCCAAGCTCGTCCTGCAGCGTGGTCTGCGCCAGCGTTTGCCAGTGCGTCTCGGTTGCCAGCATCGCGACCCGTTCACGAAACCACGCGAAGTCGAATCGGGAGCTGATTGTGAAGAAAACCCGGGTGACGCATGGCACCGACCGTCGGTCATCTTGAGCAAGTTCTATGATATCGAGCGCCGCCTGTGCCAGATCAGAAACTGCTGCGCGGTGTGCGAGCGGGACTGGAACGCCGGCCTGATCAAGCTCATCTGCGCGCGAGGCGATACGCTCGAACCCGCTTTCGCCGATAAACGACTCCAAAGAGACCAACACGCCGCCAACCGGTCCTGCAAACCGCTCAATTGCCTGCTCCAGATCTCCGGAGAACAGGCGCCGGCGCAAAAACCACCGGGTGGCTCGAACAAGAAGCTGTCCGATCAGCACGAGCATCGATATCCGGACCCGCTCCTCAACTGAATTCTTCAGCGACTCAATCTCCCGCCATAGCCGCACCAACCCGAATGACTCCCGCGCCATCAGGTAGGCACGGACCACGTCGGAAGGACGCGCCCCCGTTTCCTGCGTCAACCGATAAACAAATGTGCTGCCCACCCGATTGACCATGCTGTTGCAGACGTGCGTTGCAACAATCTCCCGCTGCAGTGGATGCGCAAACATCGCATCGCGAAAACGATCGCGTAGCGCTTGCGGGAAATATCGCTCGACCGCGGTGCAAACAAACGGATCATCCGGAACCGTGGACGAAAGCAGCTCCCGATACAACCAGATCTTGCCGTACGCGAGCAGCACGGCATTCTCGGGTGCAGCCAACCCCGTCCGGTCAGCTTTTCGAACACTAATCGCTTCATCTGACGGCAGGAACTCGATGTCGCGTTTGAGCAGATCCTGCCGCTCGAGAAAGCGCATGAAATTCGCTTGCTCAGGGAGCAGCGCAACGCCTTGTGCGTCGGCCATTGCGAGCGACTGCGCCTGATGGATATTGTTTCGCAGTACCAGCGAGGCGACATCATCGGTCATCTGGCCCAGTAACTCGTTGCGCTGTTTGAGTGTCAGTTCACCGTCGGCCATTACGCCGTTGAGCAGTATCTTGATGTTGACCTCATGGTCCGAGCAGTCCACTCCGGCCGAGTTGTCTATGGCATCGCTGAAAATCTGTCCGCCGCCGAGCGCGTACTCGACACGCCCCCTCTGTGTAAAACCAAGATTGCCGCCCTCGCCCACCAACCGGCAACGCAATTCATTACCGTTAACACGCACCGCATCGTTCGCGCGGTCCCCCGCATCAGCATGTGACTCGGTATCAGCTTTTACGTAGGTTCCGATGCCGCCGTTGTAGAGCAGGTCGACCGGCGCGCGCAGCAAGGCGCGAATCAATTCATTGGGAGGCATCGCTGCCGCCTCGATGCCAAGGGCCTGACGTGCCTGGTCGGACAATGTGATCGACTTGGCAGTTCGGGGATAGACGCCGCCACCCTTCGATATCATCGTCTGGTCGTAGTCCGCCCATGAGGAGCGCGCCAGCGCGAACAGACGCTGGCGCTCAATAAACGATTGTTCCTGGTCAGGTTCGGGATCGATGAATATATGACGATGGTCGAACGCAGCCACCAACCGGATACGCCGTGATAGCAGCATGCCGTTGCCGAATACATCACCGGACATATCACCGATTCCGACCACGCTCAGGCCTGCAGTTTCAATATCGATGTCCAGCGATCGGGCGTGATTCTTTACCGACTCCCATGCACCCCGCGCGGTGATGCCCATCCTCTTGTGGTCGTAACCGCTGGATCCACCGGAAGCGAACGCATCCCCCATCCAGAATCCGTACTCCGCGGCCACGTCGTTGGCAATGTCGGAGAACGTTGCGGTGCCCTTGTCGGCAGCCACCACCAGATAAGTGTCATCATCGTCATGGCGTACTACCCGCAGTGGAGGCACCACCTGCCCCGCCGACCGGTTTCCGGTGAGATCGAGCAAGCCCCGCAGGAAGTTCTTGTAGCAGTAAACGACTTCTTTCATCAGGGTGGCACGATCAGCACCCGCGGGCGGTTTCTTGACGACGAATCCACCTTTTGCACCCACCGGAACAATCACTGCGTTCTTGACCATCTGCGCCTTCATCAAGCCCAGAACCTCAGTTCGGTAATCCTCCATACGATCCGACCAGCGCAGTCCGCCGCGCGCCGCTGGTCCGCCGCGCAAGTGCACGCCTTCAACACGTGGCGAGTACACGAATATTTCAAACATCGGCCGTGGTTCAGGAAGTGCCGGCACGAGAGCGGGGTTGAACTTCAAGGAAAGATAGGGTTTCGGTGCACCGTTATCCTCAAGCTGGAAATAGTTGGTACGCGTTGTCGCCACAATCAGCGCCAGAATGCGGCGCAGGATGCGGTCCTCGTCAAGGCTCGCTACGGCATCGAGCGCAGCCTCGATACTTTGCTCGCGCTCCTTGCCCCGTGACCCGACCGGTTCATTGCGATCAGGGTCAAAGCGCTCGACAAACAGGGTGACGAGTTGCCGGGTAATGTCCGGATGAGCATCCAGCGCCGCTTCCATATATGCCTCGCTGAACGTAAAGCCCGCTTGTCGCGCGTACTTTGCATACCCCCGAAGCAAGGCGACTTCCCGCCAGCTGAGCATCGCCCGCAGCACCAGTCGGTTGAAATCATCGCTTTCGGCCAGCCCGCGCCAGACCCGCAAGAATGCATCCTGAAAAATTTTTCGTACTGAATCAATTTCGACATCGGCGTCCGAACGCAAACCCATGTCATGAATCCAGATGGCAGTCCCGCCATCGGGCTCGATGCGGTAGCGACGCTCATCAATGACTTTCACACCCATGTGTTCGAGCATCGGCAGACTTTGCGATAACGGAACGAAGTCGCCATGCTTTACGAGCTTGAAACGCAAATCCCCGGGTGTCGCCTCAATCGGCCTATGCAGGTTCAGGCAGATACCATCATCACCGGTTAGGCGTTCCATCAGGTCAACGTCATATACTGCATCTCGCGGTGCGTAGTTCTCGCGGTAGCCGGCCGGAAATGCGCCACAGTAGGAGCGAAACAGGTCGCGCCCACGCTCCTCACCGTGCCGGTCAATCAGGGCTGCTGACAATTCGTCTTCCCAGCGGCGTGCGATTGCCGCAAGCTCCGCCTCCAGTGCGCGCTCGTCATATTCCGGTTGCGCACCGGCCTTCGCATGCACAATGATCAGCAATCGGGCAAGAACCGATTCCGACACATTTACCGTGAACGCGCTCGACACGCCGTCGAATGCCTCCATCAGAAGCGCTTGCATGCGCTGTCGCACATCGGTGCTGTAACTGTCGCGCGGCGCAAAAATCAGGCAGGAAAAAAAACGGCCAAACGGATCGCGGCGCACGAACAGCCGCGTTCGCTGGCGCTCCTCCAGATGCAGGATGCCCATCGCAATGCGTAACAGATCGTGCGCCTCGATTTGAAAAAGCTCATCGCGTGGATAGTTTTCGAGTATTGCCTGCAGGGATTTCTGCCGATGGCTGTTGGGTCTCACGCCAGCAGCCTCGACAACCTCACTGACCTTGCGCCTGAGCAAGGGAATCACGGTGACGCTTCTGCTATACGCGACTGAAGTGTAAAGACCGAGAAAACGCCGCTCGCCGACAACATTCCCGGCGTCATCCAGGCGTTTGATACCGACGTAGTCCATGTATCCCGGTCTGTGCACGCTCGAGCGGCTATTGGACTTGGTAACAATCAGCAGCTCAGGCTTGCGAGCACGCTCGCGCATCTGCGCCGGCAAAATGGCAAAACTGGTGGACGTTTCAATACCGGGTTTCTCGCGCAGGATCCCGAGGCCGGTACCGGCAACGATTCGTAACACATCGTCGCCGTCTTCACGTACGAGGTCATAATCACGTGCCCCGAGGAAGGTGAAATGGTTGCCGGTCAGCCACTCGAGAAACCCGGTGGCTTCCGATACCTCTTCATGAGGCAAGCGTGGCGGGGAAGCCTTGATCGCCGCTACCGTTTCCGACATTCGCTGGCGCATCGGCATCCAGTCCTCGACACCGGCATGCACGTCGGCAAGAATCCGTCGCAAACCGTTCTCGAGTGACGCCAGCGCGGCGGCATCGGTTTCACGGCTGATCTCCAGGTGCATGCACGACTCAAATGCCGCGGAATCCGCGCCACCGGCCTGCTGCACCGAAACCAGATTTCCGGCCTCGTCACGCAGCAACGAAATGACCGGATGAATAATGAGATGCGTCGAGAATCCCTGTGCATTGACTTCCATGCGCACGGAGTCAACCAGAAACGGCACGTCACGGTTGACAAGTTCGATGACGGTGTGCGGGCAGTCCCAGCCGTGCTCGTCAACACGCGGATTGAGTATGCGCAGTTTCGTTTCACCAGAGTCCCGCTGGCGGGCAAGCGTCCAGTGACTGACGGCTGCCCCATATAAATCCAGCGCCTTACGACCGCGCAAATCCGCGGGATCAAGCTGCCGATAAAACTCCTGTACATACGCTTCGACCTGTGCAACCTGGGCCGGTGGCATGCGTTCCCTGACCAGTGCCAGCACGTCACGCAACAATCCGGATTCCGTGCTGCGGGTATTGCGATTCATCAAACTTCTCCCTCGCTATTGATCGTTACCGGATGTAAGCGGCACGGGCCCGGGTGCCACTGACGCCATGCTGCCGGAAGCCGACACCGTCGGCCTGTCGCCCAGTATGCCGTTACCGCATCCGAAAGCCTGCATGACGCCAGTGAATTGGATGACATCGCCCCAAAATCTACCGGGGCATTGCGAAAAGAGTTCGCACACTGCCTGCCATTCCCGGATAAGCGGAATCACGTTTCCCCGCCAGTCAACGGCGCCCGGCGCCGATGCCATAAGACGCGGCCCATCCAAGACCTTTCCAGGTATCTTGACGGGGTCGATACTCGCACCCGATCCAGCCCGAATAACCCAACTGATCGATTAGTTGGAACAGATACGGGTAATTGATTTCTCCAACATCGGGCTCGTGCCGTCCCGGAACACCGGCTATCTGAAAATGCCGGACCAGGCCGATGTTTTCGCGAATCGTGTGCGCCAGATTTCCTTCGAGCATCTGCATGTGATAGCAATCCAGGTGCAGGAACAGGTTATCCGACTGGACCTCCTCAATGATGGCGCGGGCCTGCCCTGTGTGATTGAGAAAATACCCGTGCATGCCCTGCGTCGTATAGTCTGGGCCGCCGTGGACCAGGCCCATCTTGTTGTTGATTGGCTCGATCACAGCCGTAAGCCCATGCTCTCCGAGGTAACCGGCCGCATAGCGCAGATTTTCGATATATACCTGCCGTGCTTTATCGTACGCGTGACCTGCGCCGACGACGCCGGCCATCACATGCACGGTAGTACAATCGAGCGCGGCACCATATTCGAGCGTTCGCGTGAGGCTCTCCCTGAATTCGGACTGCCGGCCCGGGACCGCGGCGAGGCCGCGATCGCCCTGAGCCCAATTGCCCACCGGTGCATCAAACAACACCATTTTCAGTGCATGCGCCTGAAGCCGGGAACGCAGCTCCTCAGGGGGATAATCATAGGGCACCTGAAACTCAACCGCTTCGAATCCCGCTTGCGCTGCCGCTTCGAAACGCTGCATGAACGGCACTTCAGTGAACAAGTAGTGAAGATTCGCAGAAAACCGTGGCATATAACTAGTCCCCAAGCAGTGTGAAAAAACACGATAAACTGCCAATTGCTTCCTGCAACCGACCCGTTTCTCGTAACAAACCTGCAACCCTTTATGCTCCGGGCTTGTCGAAGCCGAACAAGCGGACACACTCTTCAGCGCCCTTTTACCCACTACCTGGTCCAGCCACGCACAGCCAAATGCAAAAACACTCCGCTACGCGCATTTTGATTGCATTGCTATGTTACCTCTGCACCGTGTCTTCGCTGCGAGCGCAAGTGGCTGATACCTGCCTCGAAGCGGGACAATGGGCCCGGCCAACTGCCGACGGTGCCAACCCGTCAGCGATTGGTCATGTGTTGGCGACCACGGAAGAAGCCAGGATTGTTCTACTCGGAGAAGCGCACGACGACGCAGACCATCACTTATGGCAACTCCAAGCTTTGAGCATGTTACTTGGTCAGCACGGCGATCTGGTGATCGGCATGGAAATGTTTCCACGCAGGGTTCAACCGGTGCTGGATCGCTGGATCGACGGTGAACTGAGCGAAAAGCAAATGCTCGAGCAATCCGACTGGGACCGCGTCTGGCGCTTTGACCCGGACCTGTATCTGCCCATACTGCGATTCGCACGGCTCAACAAGCTGCGCCTGGTCGCACTCAACGTCGAGCGCTCACTGATTGCCGAAACCGGCAAAGGCGGATGGAATGCCGTGGCTACCGAGCAACGCGAAGGCATCACCGACCCGGCGCCGGCCCTGGACGACTATCGCAGCCTTCTGCGATCCTCGTTCTTCATGCATTCAGGACATGGACAAACGGCATCAGATTCTGACAGCGAATCAACAGCATCCAGCGACAGCGCTTTCGAATTCTTCGTGCAGGCACAGCTGGTATGGGATCGCGCCTTTGCACAAGGCCTCGCCGAAGCAAGCGCTGCACATCCGGCTTCGCTCGTCGTGGGCATCATCGGCAGCGGGCATCTTCAATATGGTCACGGCGTTCCGCATCAGCTTCAGTCAATGGGTATCCGGAATTCGATCGTCTGGCTGCCGGTCGGAGTAGCCACGAACTGCGCTGAAGTCGCCGAAGTAGCGGATGCCGTGTTCGCTGTTGCGGCCAGCAAGCGTCGCGCGCGACCGAGGCTGGGCGTGTACCTTCAGGACACGGAACATGGCGTGGCTGTGGGGGATATTGTCCCCGACAGCGTGGCGGCGGCAGCGGGACTAGCGGCCGGTGATCGCATCGTTTCAGCCGCCGGCGTCCATATCACCAGCAGTAGCGAGGTCATTGCAATCGTACGCAACCAATCTCCGGGCACGTGGTTGCCGTTGACTGTCGCACGCGATGGCAAAACAATCGAGGTGGTCGCAAAATTTCCGGTCACGGGCAAAGATGGTTCTCCTCTTGCAGAAGATTCTGCCGGCACCAGCGCGGATGACTAGAAAATCATGACGCCATTCAGGATGCTTTGCCTGGTTCTGGCCCTCGCTCTGGGCGCGACCTGCCCGGCCTTGAGCGCAGAGCATCTGGATATCCGGGTAAGCCTTGATCCGGAGTCACAGAGTTTGAGAGCGCAAGCATCGATTACGACGCAGGCATCCGGGTTGGTTTTCTACCTTGCGGACGACTTCGTCGTAGAGTCAATTGAGGTTAATGGCGCGACCATGCCGGCAGACCTCAGCAGTCTGGAAAGTCTGCGGCGTTTCCAGATCGACCTTCACGATGCCGAAACGGCAAGCACAGTGATGGTGCGCTATCACGGTTTGCTGCAACCCCTGGATACCGCGATGACACACGACGAGACGCTCGGCGGACTGCCGGCAATGTCGTCAGAGGCCGGAGCCTATCTCCCGGGTAACAGCGGCTGGCATCCCGTTCTGGAGTCCGCGTTCACCTATCGGCTCGAAACGGCCGTTCCCCAAGGCTACCTTGCGGTGGCGCCCGGCACCCCGGACGATGAGAGTGAAACGGACGGCATCCGCCGCGCAAGCTTCTCGATGGCCACGCCGGTCGACAGTATCGATTTGATGGCTGGCAGATGGGCGCTCGACGAGCGCGTTGCCCTGATCGGTGAAATCAACGTCCGGCTACGAACCTATTTCGACGAAACCGAGTCTCCGTTATCGAACGGTTATCTCGACGCAGCACAGCGCTTCATTGAGCGCTACTCGAAGGAAATTGGCCCTTACCCTTATGCTATTTTCAGTGTCGTATCCAGTCCAATCCCGACCGGCTTCGGCATGCCCACCCTCACATACCTCGGCAAAGCAGTCCTGCCCTATCCGTTTATTCGCGACATCTCTCTCGGACATGAAGTGCTTCACAACTGGTGGGGCAACGGAATTCGCGTTGACCCCGTGCGTGGCAACTGGGCGGAGGGGCTGACAACCTTTATGGCCGATTACGCATACCGGGAAGACAAGAGCGCGCAGGACGCCATGCGAATGCGGCACGGCTGGTTACGCAGCTACGCCACATTGCCACCTGAAAGCGAAAGGCGGCTGTCCGCGTTCCGGGTTCGCCAACACACAGCCTCAGCTGCAATCGGTTATGGCAAAGCCGCCATGATGTTCTACGACCTGCGCGCCCGTCTTGGCAACGAACCGTTCCTGCAGGGTGTTCGGATCTTCTGGGCCCGGCACCGCTACGGTGCCGCCAGCTTCGATGATCTACGCGAAGCGTTTGAAAAAGCCGGTGGTGCGCCTTTGACGGAATTCTTCGAGCAGTGGCTGGAGCGCACCGGCGCTCCGGAAATACGGGTTGTCAGCGCCCGCCTGACAAATACCACCGGAACAGAACTCGAACTCGAGCTTGCCCAGCACTCAGGACCCAACGGGGATAAGCCGTATACCGTTTCGGTGCCGTTGCGGTTATCCAACTCAGGGGCAAAGCTGGATGTGCGGGTCGAACTGTCTGAACCACAAGAGAAAGTGACGATTACGACTACTACGATACCGACCAGCGTCCAAATTGATCCGGCGTTCGAAGTCTGGCGAAAATTGCTGCCGAAAGAAGCACCGCCAGTACTGCGCGACGTGATCGCCAGCCGGCATATCTTGGTTGCGGCACTCGAGCCGGTTCTGACAGAAGGCGCCGAGGCACTTGCGAACGCTCTGGGCGAAGGGGACGTAATTGCAGTGGGACCAGCCGATCGGGCAGATTCACACCCGTTGATCATCGCTGGCAGCAAAGGCGCCGTCCGTGACTACCTTGACGGACTTGGCCGTGCAGTCCGTCCTGCCCTGATCGCGCCCGCCCCCATCGAAGTATGGATAACGCCCGATCCGGGTCAGCGCATCGTTGCCGTCGCGATCGATCCCGCAGCCACGAAGGGAGTAGATCTGGCCCGGCTGGGACGCCGGCTTCGGCACTTGGGTTCCTATTCCTGGGTCAGCATATCGGCTGACGGAACGACCCGCCAGGGCCACTGGCCAAACGAGACACCGCGGATTGCGGTAGTGAAATAGAAAGATCCGGTTGCACGATTTGTGCGCGGCAACACGGTGCAAATGAATCGAGCCGGGTAGTTAAACCGAACTGCGGCGTTGAAGGCCACGACTTTTTCTACCAATGCGTTCAAACTGTACTCATACTCAACTGGTACGTAGCAGGTGGTCAGAACCATGCGCCAGCTTCTGATTGTCATGATCGTCATCGTGTTTGGCGGGTGCACCCATGCCACAACCCCGTCATGTGCCGACAAGTCGGTAATCGGTAAAATCGTTCAACTTGCGCGACAGTCCATCGAAAGCGACCTGCTGGAGGACGACCCTGCGGCAAGAATCGATCAGGTCATGGAAAGACTTGCCATTGGGCTCGCGGACATTGAATCCAGCGACCATGACGAGACTATCGACAAGCACAGTTGCACTGCAAACCTGCGTATCGCGTTGCCCCCGGAGATTGCCGCACTCAAGGACCATCGTGCTTTCCGGTTGCTGGCACTGGGGCAAACAAGCGTGGAGATTCAGGGCAACGACATCGTCGCCCCCGTCACTTACACCACGTACCTGAGTCAGGACGACCAGGAGTTGATTGTGCGCGCACAAGGTGAACAAGCACCCGCACGCTATATCCAAGCAGCTTACAAGGTGGGTGCATTCGACGCCGATCTCAGGACGCTTCCCGATTTGCGCGGCGGGCTCACACTGTACAGTGGACCAGGGAAAACACTGCTAATCGAGCCGGTCGAGAATGGATCGCTTCAGTTTCACGTCAACTACGAACGAAATCACTGCCGCCCGTGGGCGCAACTCATCACAGAGGAGCGGGGAGATACGCTGGTATATGACAACCCGGAAGTCGGTTGCACGGTCCTGTTTTCGCGTCTCGGAGAAATCCTACTGGTCGAGCACAAGGGCTGTGAAATGATGGCCCGTTCGTGTTCCCCGGACGGTGTCTATCAGAAGCAATGACGCCCATCAGCACACCAACATCAAGCACGTCAGATGTAATGCGAAGGCCCGACGCAAATTCGACCGTACCACTACCTTCCGGGGGCAAAAACTTCGGTATCAAACGTACCCCGGTCTAAACGGAAGTGGTACGGCCGTTCAGAGCTACTTCTTCGGCTTGCGTCCACCATCCTCAAGGCACGCCTGCATCGACGGATAGGGTGTAAAGCTCTTCACCCGGTCAAAATGCCGGCTGGATGCGTCGTGGCAAATTCCACTCCCACTCATCTTTACCGCAGCATCCGTGTCTTGTGACCACGCCGCCGGCGCAGCCGACAATAATGACAGCGACAGGACGGCAGACGCTGCAAGTTTCGGGAACAGAAAACGAGATTGGGAAACTCGGGTATTCGACAATGACATGAGAAACTCCTCTGTATAGTTAAAAATCAATTACAACCAGAAAAAAGTCATCCCATTGGCCTGTTGGCCTTTCCCAATGCGATCGCATATGCATTATTGCGGCTTCCAACACGCGAGTTGCAATCCACATCCGCAACGGCTTTTCGCACTTATCCCGATGTCATTTGTTTAACGCTGTTTTCGGGATGACGAAAATAGTATTGCACAGGCGATTGTCGATCCAAAGAAAAACACCCGGATTTCACGTCTTGCATGACAGAGTCGCTAAATGCGAGACCCGCTGTCTAAAATAAGTAGACCTCAAGCGAATGCGCCTGGCATCGCTGGCGCTGCGGTGTTCATCACAACTACTCCGGCTCCAGGACTCGAACGAGAATCTGCGGCCATTGCCACTTGGAGCGGAGGCACCCGCCTGTTTTCGAATAGCGAAGCTCTCTCTCACGCCTCCGTTGAGAAAGTTCGAACCTATGCAAAGGGTTCTACGGCGCTAGACTCGCACGATCTGAATTCGTACGAGCTGCCTTCGGCGCCGGGATCGCTGCACCGGGCACCTGGCGATTGGGATAAATAGCGGCGTTAGCCACCAGCCGCGAAAAGCGCGAACGCCGGCGACGCAGGCGTCCGATTCGACTAGATGCCGGTGTCTTCGAGGTAGCGCAAACTGGGCGGTGCGCCCAGCAATGGCCCAAGGCGATCAAGCAGTCCGGTTTCCTGGCGCCAGGCAAAATACTTTTCATACTGCTTTCGCGACTGCCAGCGCTCGATGAGCAGCAGATTGTCGCCATCGTCCTGGTTCAGCCTGACGTCCAGGCCTTCGCAACCGTCATACTTTCGCGTGTCCGGAAGCACCTCAACGAACAATTGCTTGAGCGCATCCATAGAGCCCGGTTGCGCTTTCAAATCCAGTAACACTGTAATACTCATGCCCCACTCTCCCTTATCAATGTTTTCTCTCAGTCCGAAGCTCCGGACATTTACCCCGTTGTGTAGCCAGGGAATGCGCCCAGGCAAAAACGCCGGCTTACTTCAAATCGCCTTGAGAACATCGTAGCCAGTCACGATGTACGTCTTGTCGGACCTGAAATCACGCAACAGTACAGCCGGGTGCACAGGCGTAATCATCGATGCGAGCAATGTGACCGGGGTTTCGATGTCGACATAGGGAAACGCCGTCTGCATGATTGATTGAACCGGCTCGCCAACAATGGATGGGTCCTTGATGATGCAAGCGTATGCGTGCGACTCACTGAGCGAGCCGACGATCCGGTCATTCTGCCTTACAGGAATCTGCGAAAAATCGTGGTCGCGCATGACCGATACGGCATTTTCGATGGTGTCGTTCGCCATTACGCCGACAACGTCCGCCACATCCTTGTTTCGGATCAGTTCCCTCGCGGTTGGGCCGGCTACGTTTTCATAACCCATCTTGCGCATCCACTCGTTATTGAACATCTTTCCAACGTAGCGCGTACCGTGGTCATGGAATATCACGACGATGGTCTCGCCTTTCTTGAACCGCTCCTTCAGTTGCAACATGCCCGCAATGGCAGCACCGGCAGAGTTCCCGACCCAGATGCCTTCTTGACGCACGATCTCGCGCGTAAATATCGCAGCATCCCTGTCAGTGACCTTTTCAAAATGATCTACCACAGAGAAATCTACATTTTTGGGAAGAAAGTCCTCGCCGATACCCTCTGTGACATAGGGGTAGATTTCCTTCTTGTCGAACTCGCCTGTTTCCTTGAATTTCTTGAAGATGGAACCGTACGTATCAATGCCCCAGATCTTGATAGCGGGGTTCTTTTCCTTCAGGTAGCGCCCGGTGCCGGTGATCGTGCCGCCGGTCCCGACGCCCACTATCAGATGATCGATCTTCCCTTCCGTCTGCTCCCACAGCTCGGGGCCGGTGCTTTCATAGTGTGCCTGCGAATTGCTCAGATTGTCATACTGGTTGGCTTTCCATGCGTTGGGCGTTTCCTTTTCCAGCCGGGCCGATACCGAGTAATACGATCGGGGATCCTCCGGCTCGACATCCGTCGGACAAACGAGAACTTCGGCACCAAACGCACGTAACGCGTCGATTTTTTCCTGGGACTGTTTATCGGTGGTCGTAAAAATACACTTGTAGCCTTTGACGATGGCCGCAATGGCCAACCCCATCCCGGTATTGCCGCTGGTGCCCTCGATAATGGTGCCACCGGGTTTGAGTGAACCCGCTTTCTCCGCATCCTCGATCATCTTGAGGGCCATCCGGTCCTTGATACTGTGGCCTGGATTGAAAGTCTCCACCTTGGCATACACGGTGGCATCAATTTCACTGCAAATCTGGTTAAGACGCACCAGCGGCGTATCACCGATCGTGCCAAGAATATTGTCGAATACCTGTCGGGACATATGCATCACTCGAAATGTAGTGGGGCGCGAAACACAAACACGCACGTTTGGATAAAGAATACGCTCGAATAATTACCGCGGGACAACCGTATCACAACCGGCTTCGGTCCCGAAACCCGGCTCCCTCCTCTCCCGATGCAATCAATGCGCTATTCTAGGCGCTCCTCCAGCCGCAGGTTGCAGACAGGACGTTATGCCAGACCTAGAGCGCGAACCGCCGAATCCGCTTCCGTCAATTCACCCCACCCCCGAGTACCTTGTTTCCGGACAGCGTTCCCAGTGGTATACAGACATGAAACAGGTATTTCAGGTGCCCTGGATGGGCGTTGTAACCATGGCGCTTTCCCACTACCCCCATTTCTTCGATTGCCTGTGGCAAGGCCTGAAGCCGCTGGCAAAGAGCAAGCCCTTCGTTGACGCGTGCGCGAGTTTGCGTTCAATGACCGAAACGCGGGTGCAAGACCTGGGACCGGACCCAATTGGGCGGCGGCTGCAATCGATCGGCTATGCGCCCCGCGAGCTCGAGCAGATAGGCTTTGGCATCGACATTTTTTCACACGGGAATTTTCCTTATCTACTCACTGCTACGGCCGCGCGGCGTCTGATGGAAGGATTCGAACTGGGAAGTGCGCGGGACGCTCCTCTCTTCGACGGTCGCCACGCGCCTGCTTCGGACGTACCGTTCGTTCTAATGGAGGCCCACCATGCCGACCGCAGCACACGCGACGTCTATCACGACGTCATGAACACGCTCGGTCTGCCTTTCGTCAATACCGACTATCGCGCATTGGCCCGGTGGCCCAGCTATTTCGCTCTCGCATGGGGTGGGCTGAAGCCCGTGGTCAACTCGACCGGGCACGCTGCGATCTGCATGGAGATCCACCAATGCGCAGACCGGTTATTGGGTGAACAGCTGCCCAATCCGGGCAAACTGACCGCACGGGCACTATATGGCGCCGCGGAACGCGACGGTGATCCGGCTGAAATCCTTCAGGTCGCCAGGCTGTTTCAGTGGCTGTTGCCCGGCCTGGTCACGAACGTTGCATTTTTCCGTGCACAACTGACCACCCGGCAGGGAAGTCCCGCCAGCTAATTTGTTGCGTATTTCACGGTACTAACGCAATCACCGGCCGGCCTGAAGGCCTACGCGGTTCAGTCGGTCAGCATCATCGCCGGCTCGCGTTTCCGGCGGCAGCAACATAGGAACGCTTCAAGACGTCCAGGCGCTCGCGCGCCGCCTCGAGTTCGGAGGGCGCAAGCTCGTGAACCCGGACTGCATAAGGCTTGTTCAGCTCGACTGCCAGGAAAGCAAAGCGCGGCGTACTACCGGTCAGGAGCGCGACGGCATCAACATAGTGGGCCGCCTGCAAATCGTATCCGAAGCGCTCGCGCGTGCGCTGGAACGGATCCGCCCTGCAATCGTTCGTCGTTTTCAGGTCCAGCACGATGTCTTCGGTAAAACAGTCCGGCCGCGCTTTCCACCGTCCGTCCTCCGGGTCACTCCAGTAAATCGACAATTCTTTCAGCCCTGTCGATAGCCACTCCGAAACCGGCGCCTGCCGGCACGCCAACAACGCTTCCCGCCCGTTGCAAAGCGTGCTCCACTGCCAGGCATCCAACCACTGACGCTGCATCGCCTCGCTTTCGGACCCCACTTTCTGACCGGTTTGCGTTTCGGCAAGCACCAGATACTGGCTCGAAAACACCTGTGGCTCCAGTACCAGCGAATGGAAGGCTTCCCCCATTATGGCGCCCGTCACAACGCCGCCGCCGGGCAGTTGCGACGCAGTCAGCCCTGTTCGGGCGAAGCGGCGCAACTGCGAACTCGACACAAATTCGCTATTGGCAAGATAATCGCCAAGCGACTCGCGCTGTGATTCGCAATGCTCCGGGCAGAACGCGCTCATTCCTTTCGCTTTCGTATTACGGACCACAACTTCTCTTCCCGCGACTTCCTTATTCCCCGACCAGCCATTTGATCCGGTAGCGCCCCACCCCCTCAGGCGACAACGCCTGCCAGAGCCAGTGCAACATGGGTTCAGCGACCGCGTCAAAGCCGTACGGCGGATTGATGATGAGCATAGCACTGCCACGCAAGCCCTGATCCCAACTTCCGGCATGGACTGTAAGCTCGAGTCTCAGCACTTTGCGCATCCCACTGGCTACGATCGATCGTTCGAAGGCATTGACGGCTTCGACTGCCATCAGCGGGTACCAGATCGCATACACACCTGTGGCGAATCGTCTGTATGCATCAACAACCGCATCCGACAAATGTCCGAATTCATTATTACGGTCGAACGGCGGATCGACCAGTATCAGCCCACGCCGCTCCACTGGAGGCAGGAACGCCTTGAGCGCCTGATATCCATCCATGTTTCGCACCTGGGCACGACGTTCTGCCTGAAACTGTTTCTGCAGGCGCCGGTGGTCTTCGCGACCGAGATCAATCAGTACCAAGCGGTCGCTGTTGCGCATCAGGCGTTGCACCAGTAACGGTGAGCCTGGATAGAACCGCAACAATCCGTCGGGATTGAACCCGCGAACGGCATCAAGATATGCGCGTACGGGCTCCGGGCAATCGTTACGATCGAAAATTCTGCCAATCCCGTTTTCGTATTCCCTGTTTTTCTGCGCCCAGGCATGCGACAAATCATAGAGGCCGATTCCGGCGTGCGTGTCGAGATACAAAAAGGGTTTGTCTTTGCGTCCAATTAGCGCAGCAAGCTGCACAATCGCGGCGTGTTTGAAAACGTCGGCAACATTGCCAGCGTGAAAAATATGGCGGTAGGCAAGCATGGAACCAGTCGACCCGAAGAGGACGTGTAACGAACATTACTGCCGATACGAAAAAGCGGATGGCTCCGGCGCTGCTACCCGGCCCCCATCCCTGCACAACAATTGTGCTGATTATGCGCCCGCCGCGCCGATGTCGCGGCGAACGCGTTCGCTTTTAGCGTATCGTCGAAGTCGGCACTTCGTTCCGGCGACATCGCGACGACCATCCCGTCATGGATACCCGATAGGTCGAATGAATGCTGATGAGATACAGATTTTGAATGCGGTAGGCCTCAGCTTCGGCATTATTGCTGCGCACGCACGCGTTGCGCATCGCGTCAAAGCGGCCACTCACCGACTGCACATGGTGCACCAGTTCATGAAGCAGGATCGAACGTGCGTGCACGTTGCGCTCCAAATCGAGGCTGTTATCGATGAACACGCCCTTTTCCGGGGCATAGAACGCCTTGATCCCACAGGGGCCCTTACAGTACTTTTGCTGTAGCTCCGCAGGAGCCATCAGGTGAATTTCCGGGTATGCGTCGGGTACGGGATACCCGCCAATATCATGAATCGAGAGGAATAGTTCAGTCAGCAGTGCAACAGTTGCGACAGAGTCCATGCTGCATCTCCTTCATTACCCGGGTGCCTCCCCGTCGCTCGGGTGCCATGTGAATACGTTTTGTGACAACAAACTGAAGCAATTAACAGACCGTCGAATCCGGCCATCAGGCACTTTTTGGAACGCCTCGTTTACCTTGCCGCGAATCCACAACCGGCCATTACAATTGATCGTACTTGGTCGCTCGCCCGCGCGCCTTCTCCACGGGATATTTCTGACGGTTCTGCTGCAGCTTCTCGCTCGCCGCCTCGATCAGGTCCACGTCCAACTTGTCGGCAAGGCGCAACAGATACATGAGCACGTCGGCCAGTTCCATCGCCACCTCGGTTTTCTTCCCCGAGGGTAACGCTACCGCCTCATCTGGGCTGAGCCATTGAAAATGCTCGACAAGCTCACCGGCCTCTACGACAAGCGCCATCGCCAGATTCTTCGGGTTGTGAAACTGGTCCCAGTCACGTTCCGCGGCAAATCGCGCAAGCTCTGCGCGCAGTTGTTCCAGACTGTCAGCGGCTTCCATCGGGCAAGCATAGCGCAATGCAGTGCATCGGGTAACACTCGCAGCCGATCGCCAATTTCCGGTTAAGCAGTATTCGGCCATTTGCGCAGTCGAAAGTGGTTAAATACTTTCATTGACACTCGTCCTGGTTTGCGATGATGAATAGTGGCTGCTGCATGCGGCATCGAATACGGTTTCGCGCAGTGGCATTCCCGGCCATCGTTGCACTACTGTCGTTTCTTTGCTTTCCCAATGTACCTCTCGCGCAACAGACCGCGCCGCTGCCGTCATTCGAGGAACTTGAGGCAGAAGGCGCGATCATCGGCGAAATAAGAATCGACAACCAGAACATTTTTGACCTGGAGAATCCCGAAGAAAATAACGTTTTCTATCGACTCGCCAACACCCTGCATATTCGCACCCGTCCGGACGTAATCCGGCGCGCACTGCTGTTCAAGAGCGGGGAACGCGTTTCCGTTCAGGTGATCGAGGAAACAGAACGCAATCTTCGCGACAACAGCTTTCTGTACGAAGTCAAGATTCGCCCGATTGCCTACGCTGAAGGCGTCGTCGACATCGAGGTCATTACCAAAGACACATGGACACTGGATCCCGGTCTCGGATTTTCGCGAAAAGGTGGAGATAACGAATCCAAGTACGGACTAAAGGACTTGAACCTGCTAGGCACCGGCATTGCGGCCGAATGGCAACGTACCGAAGCAGACGCAGGAACATCGGATCAATTCCTGTTTAACAACAATCAGCTATTTGGCACGCGAGTCCGATTCGATTACAGCTACAACGACTTTAACGACGGCGAGGCGCAGTCTGCTTCGCTGGTACGCCCCTTCTATGCACTCGACTCACGCTGGACGGCAGGCATCCAGGGTGGGTTCACTGATCAATTGAATACGATCGACGGCGCCTCGTATCAGAGAAACCGGAAACTGGCGAGCGTCTTCGGCGGCTGGTCGAAAGGTCTGATTGACGGTTGGACGCAGCGCTATTCAGCGGGCCTCGACTACCTGCAAGACAGCTACGATCTATTGCCCGGGCAAGCGTCGCCCGCCACCACACCCCTCGATGAAACCCGCGTATCACCATTCTTCAGATACCAGGTGATCGAAGACCAGTTCCTGAAGACGAAAAACCGCAACCAGGTCGAACGTCCCGAATACTTTCAACTCGGCTTCACCTCAGACCTGAAGATAGGCTACGCCGCAACGGCTCTGGGTTCGACCCGGCCCGCCTGGACATATGTCGCCTCAATCAACAAGGGTTGGGATTTTTCTCGCAATCGTTTACTCGTTGCGAACGGCGCCATCGCCGGCGTATACGCCGGAAGTGACAATGAAGACCAGTTGCTGGCCGCCAATGTCCAGTACTTCGCTCCGCAAAGCAGCCGCTCCCAGACGTTTGTTGGCCTTTCAGTTGACGCTGGAAACGACA
>DATKYN010000235.1:0-9616 GCA_035528435.1 Burkholderiales bacterium | reverse complement strand
TTCTTTCGCAGACACTCTCCGCAAATGGGATATGGTTACCGAATCCTGCTGTTACAAAGCAAGCCCCCGGGTATCAGGGGGTTGGGCCTTCCGGCGCGCGGATCAGAGACTGAGATACACGCGCTAGTGGTTTTTATCCCAACTAGTGGTTTTTATCTCAACGCGGTGCGCCGGCACTCTTGTGACAGCCCATGCCAATGTCCTTGCATGTGCCGGACAAAGAGGCGATGAACAATCGCTTCAGATAGCGGTCTTTACCCCACGCGCCCCCGCCCATGATGCGAATAGCCTTGATCAACTGAGCGTGTTGAGAACGCCCCGCCCCGCGGCCTTCCGGCTCAAGGCGCTGCGTGGCGGCTGTAAGCCTGCCGGAGAGTGTCTATATTGATTTGCAGAAAATCGCTGCTTTCGGGACGATTGGAGCACGGATCGAACACCACAGCCGTGATCTTCATACCGACGGGTCGTCTCGTAATCTCCGGAGGCGGTTTCTTCTTCCACAGCATCCGGTTCGTGGCGAAGCGCCCATGAAACCGCCGCAGCGCCTGCCATTGCCGATCTGCAGGGAATTCATGGGGCTCCCAAACGACACTCTCGATATCAACCTTATAACGGCGGGACAGGTACTGACAGATCCGGTGTGAAGCGAACGGGCGCGGTTGCTGAGATTCAGAAACAGTTTTGTTCAAGGCCTGATCCAGCGCCATGGCGGTAAGGGATTCGCGGGCACAACCAGCAGGCGCCGGAAGTATTGTAGACGGACTTGTATTCGTGCTCAGGGAGCCGAGCCCGTTGCACCCAATCCGAAATACAGACCTTTCTCCTGCTGGTACAGACGCATTCCGCCAACGCCTTTTTCGCGGCCCATGCCGCTGTCCTTGAATCCGCCGAACGGGGTTGAAATCGACAGCTGCTTGTAGGTGTTGATCCAGACCGTGCCCGCTTCCAGGCGCCCGGCGACTCGCCAGGCACGTTGATAATCAGCGGTCCACACGCCGGCGGCCAGACCATAGGCGGATTCGTTTGCCTGTGTCACCAGATCGTCTTCGTCGTCGAACGGCAGCACGCATAACACCGGGCCGAATATTTCCTGTTGGCACACGCTTGCCTTGTTGGAAAGTCCTGCGACCACAGTCGGCATGTAGTACGCACCCGCCAAGAGTTTCTCAAATGGTGGCTGCCCTCCTCCGGTCACGACTTCGCCGCCTTCTGCTCTCGCTGCATCAACGAAGCCGGCTACGCGATCGCGGTGTGTGAATGACGAGATCGGACCAAGTTGCGCCCCCGGTGCATCCGGCAGATCGATTTTCAGCGACTGCGCGTGCTCGACAACACCAGCGAGCACACGGTCATAGACACTACGGTGCACCAACAACCGCGAGCCGGCGACACAGGATTGCCCACTGGCTTCAAAAATGCCTTCCGCCACCGCAGCCACCGCCGCGTCGATATCGGCATCAGCAAAAACGATGTGCGGTGATTTGCCACCGAGCTCGAGCGCGACTGGCATGAGCTTTTCTGCCGCAGCGCCCGCAATGCGGCGCCCACTCTCGGTACCGCCGGTAAACGATACAAAACGCACGCCCGGATGGAGTACCAGTGCATTGCCCGCCACAGCCCCTGTTCCCGGCAGCACGTTGAGAATACCCGCTGGCAGCCCGGCGTCGAGTGCGGCTTTTCCGAGTTCAAGCGCAGGTGATGGCGTAATTTCAGAAGGCTTGAGTATCACCGCGTTGCCCGCCGCGATGGCCGGTGCGACTTTTTGCGCTTCCATGGTCAGCGGTGAATTCCACGGCGTGATTGCGGCGACCACCCCGTAGGGTTCGTGCAAGGCCATGGAAAAGTAGTTTCCGCGCGCAGGTGTCACCGAGTCGCTTACGGTCTCGCAAACGGCCGCATAGTATCGAAAGATCGCCGCCGCCGCAGTGGCCTGGGCCCGGCATTCGCGCAGCACTTTGCCGTTCTCCCGCATCTGGGTGTGGGCAAAGACGTCTGCGCGCGATTCGATCACCTCCGCCAGCCTCGACAGAAGTCTGGCACGAACATGCGGCAGCATCTGCCGCCAGGAACGGGCATCGGCAGCCTGCCGGGCCACCGCGACTGCATCATCGACTTCGCGTGCGGTTGCCGCACACACAGTGTAGTTTTTTTGCCCTGTCGCCGGATTGATCGACTCAAGGGCGGCGCCGGTATCAGTGACCCAGCGGTCACCAATCAACAACGGCTTGTTATCATCCATACCAATTCGCTCCGTATTGATCCCATGACGTGCGGCCGGGATTCATGCCGGTGAACACTTCATTGCCCCACGATTGGTCCGGATGGACAGTCGAACGCAATGAGGTCCGAGGGGCATTGTATCGGGCGCACGGGACAGTGCAGCGCACGCGGCGTTATGATATCCGCCGTGTGCTCCTTGTTTGAGTGCGGGATGCAACACAACCGGATCGACATTCGCACCCCTGAGAGCTCGTGTTAAGGGCGCCTGCGGCGGGCGTTTGAATGATGTCACCGGCAACCGGTACCACTTTGACGACGAGGCCAGAAATGCAAGCTGCCACTGAAAAAACGAGAGCCAGGGAGCGCAACCGCGCGATCTCCGAAACAGTCTCCAACGTCCGGGAAATAGAGTCCACACAGGGCGTGAACCCGGCATCGCTCGAGGCAATCAAGAACGAGTTGATAAAACTCGCGGCCAGGATCGAGTTGTTTCCAGTCGAGGATTTCCCGCCGCCCGCAGAAGCTGCCGGCACGCCTTCCTGCCTGTATCTGCTGTCCGAAGGCGACGATCACCGTTTTGCGCTGTATGCCAACTCGACCGACCGGCGTTACGCGAACGCACCGCACAATCACACCACCTGGGCGGTCATCGTCGGTGTCCATGGCGAAGAGCCAAACCACCTCTTCAAGCGCACGGATGACGGCGGTGTCGAGGAAACGGGCAAGACGGTGGTCCGCCAGGGCAGCGGTGTCGCTTTCATGCCGGACGATCTTCATTCCCTGAATATTCCAGGTGGCGCCCCCATGCTGAACTTCCACATGTACGGGCTGGCGATTCCACAGTTGTTCAAACGCGAGTATTACAACGAGCGTGACCACTCCTGGCATTATTACCCACCGCACACCGACATCCGGGATGCGCGCGGCGGTGCCGGGCAGACGGCGCAGTGACGAGACAGCGGATGGTGTCACCCCAGGCGGTCAAGGCGATGCTGGGCGATGGCAATGAACTGGCACTGGTCGATGTGCGCGAGCAAGGTGTGTATTTTCACGGTCATTTGCTGTTCGCGTGTTGCATCCCCTTGAGCCAGCTGGAGCTGCGTGTTGCAGACCTGATTCCCCGGCGCACGACCCGCGTCGTGCTCTGTGACGGCAACGACGATGGCATGGCGCGCACCGCCGCCGGCAAACTCGATGGGTTCGGGTATTCCGACGTTTCGGTAATGACCGGCGGCGCGGAAGCCTGGCGTGCCACCGGCTTTGAGATGTTTTCAGGGGTAAATGTGGTGAGCAAGGCGTTCGGCGAATACGTTGAGCACCGTTACGACACGCCGCGCATCAGTGCCGGGCAGCTCGCCGAACTGCAGGCGTCGGGTGAGAACATGGTCATCCTCGACAGCCGGCCGATGGAAGAGTTTCACAACATCAGCATTCCCGGCGGCATTGACTGTCCCGGTGCCGAGCTCGTTTACCGCGTATTCGATGCCGCCCCGGATCCGGCAACACTGGTGGTCGTGAACTGTGCCGGCCGCACCCGCAGCATTATCGGCGCGCAGTCACTGATCAATGCCGGCATTCCCAACCGCGTCGTAGCGTTAAAGGACGGCACCATGGGATGGCAATTGGCTGGTTACCAGCCTGCCAGCGGGGAAACCGTTCATGCAGCAGCACCAGACGCCCCGGGTCTGGGAAAAGCGAAGAGCGCCGCGGCCCGGGTGGCGGGGAAATTCGAAGTTCGCGAGTGCAGCCACGACGAGCTTGCGCAGTGGCGAGCACAAAGTGGTGAACGCACGCTGTATGTTCTGGATGTGCGCACACCGGAAGAATTCGCTGCCGGTCACCTGCCCGGTAGCCGGCACGCACCGGGTGGACAACTGGTGCAGGCAACCGATGAGTATGTCGCAACCCGTCATGCCCGTATCGTCCTCGTTGACAATGATGGCGTGCGCGCGACCATGACCGCCTCGTGGCTGAGACAGATGGGTTGGAATGACGTCCACGTGCTCAGACATGCACTCGACGCCGCGCTGGAAAACGGCGCATCGACTCCCGGTCTGCTCAATTTTTCCGTGGCGCCAACACTGGCAGCCACTGCGTTAAGCAGCCGTCTGGCGCAAGGCGGTGTGACCGTGCTCGATTTCGCCACCAGCCTCGAATACCGCAAACGGCATATCCCCGGAGCACTGTGGGGCGTACGCTCGAGACTCGACGAAGCACTGGCTGCGGTGCCGGCGGGAACGGCACTGGCGTTGACCTCGCCGGACGGGGTGCTTGCGCACTACGTGGCCAGCGACCTTTCGCACCGTCGGCCGGCGGTGGATGCGGTCGTACTGGAGGGCGGCACACGCGCCTGGATCCAGGCAGGATTCGCAACCGACAGTGGCACGGAGTTGCTGACGACCGAAGCGAACGACATCTGGTACAAACCATATGAGCAGGCGTCGTCCGTGCGCGAAGCGATGCAGGGTTATCTCGACTGGGAGGTCAACCTGGTCGCGCAGATCGAGCGCGACGGAGACGCACGGTTCCGATAGAAGCAACTGCCTGCACGCAAGCGCCGGAAACCAACCATGACGAGGCTACCGGTACCCTCTTGCCTGAACGTGTCGCCCATCAGTCCGGGCGAGGCCAATCAATAAGGAATTCACATCGATGACATCCATGCGGGCAACAGACATAAGAACCGAAGAAATCGAGTACCTGGCCAACGGCGTCAAGCTGAATGGTTATCTTGCCTGGGATGCCGGTCAAGGCGAACCCCGCCCCGGCGTGATGGTGGTGCACGAATGGTGGGGCCAGACTGACTACATCCGGTCACGTGCACGCATGCTTGCCGAACTGGGTTACACCGGCTTCGCGCTAGACATGTACGGAAACGGCAAAACGGCGGCCAATCCGGACGACGCAGGCAAACTGATGGCGGCTGTGCTCAACAACATGGACGAAGGCGTGGCCCGCTTTGCGGCGGCAAGGCAAGCTCTCGAAACACATTCAAGCACCGACCCCGCCAGGACGGCGGCCATCGGATACTGCTTTGGCGGCGCCGTAGTGCTGGAAATGGCGCGCAGGGGCATGGATCTGAAAGGCGTGGCCAGCTTTCATGGCGCCCTCGCCACACAATCGCCCGCCAGGCCCGGCGCGATCAAGGCGCGCATCCTTGTGCTGCATGGCGAAGACGACGTGCTGATTCCGTCGGAACAGGTGGACGCGTTCAAGTCCGAGATGAACAGTGCGAAAGCACAAATGCGCTTTGTCGCCTACCCCGGCGCACTGCACGGATTTACCAACCCTGAGGCAACCGGGAATGGCAAGAAGTATGGGCTGCCGCTTGCGTATAGCCAGTCCGCGGACGAGCAAAGCTGGGCCGAGTTACAAACATTCCTGACGGAGGTTTTCGCGGCGTGATCCTCCCGCACTCGAGGATCATCCGACAATTGTACGGGCCAGAAGGCACGGACAAACGCTCACCGCGGAGGACGCAATGGACGCAAGGATTCGCGAGTGCAAGTGAAAACGCCGGGATCATGCAAACGGCCGCACATGACTTACGCGTTTCGGAATGGTGACCAGGTTCTGGATTTCCTTTGCGCCCTCTGCGCTCTCCGCGGTTGGAGCCTTGCGGGTTTACACTCAGACCGATAAAGAGAAATGGGAACGGGAGGAAGCATATGACCATCAAGGCACTCGCCTTCGATACCGGCGGCACCATACTCGATTGGCACACCGGCTTTCGGGACGCATTTGCTGCGGCCGGCTGGAAACATAACGTCGAGAAAGACTGGCCCGGATTGGCGAACGAGTACCGGCGCCGAACGCTACAAGCCATGCTCAATCATGGCGAGAAAGAACCCGCCTCGAAGAACTTTGATGACGTACACGCAGAGGTGCTCGAGTCGCTGGTAAAGGAAGAAGGCCTGGAGTCGTTCACCAAAGACGATCTGCGCAGCATCGCGTGGGACGCGCTGCATAACCTCACTTGTTGGCCGGATTTTCCGGCAGTGTTGCCGAAACTGCGCGAGAACTATCTGTGCGTATCCTTCACCCTGCTGAGTTTTCGCATCATCATGGACACGGCACGCGCCAATGGATTGAGTTGGGACGCCGTCATATCCTGCGAAGCGATCGGAAAGTACAAGGTGTTGCCCGAGTCTTACCGGACCTGTGCAAAATTTCTCCAGCTCGATCCATCCGAGTGCTGCATGGTCGCCTGTCACAACTTCGATCTCGATGCGGCGAAGAGCTGCGGCTTCAAGACCGCGTTCGTCCACCGACCGTTAGAGTGGGGCCACGAACCACCACCCAGTCCTGAGCCCAGTCCGCATCACGATTTCGTCGCGAACGATTTCCCCGAACTGGCACGTAAACTCGGCGTGACTGGGTGAGTGGAGGAAAAGCAGACGTGAGCACAGTCGGTCCGGCCGTTCGGCGCCAAAACTTCAGGCAGGTGCTCGAAAGTGATCAGTGCGTTTATCCCGGCTCGGTATTCGACCCGATCTCCGCACGGATCGCCGAAGAACTCGGTTTCGAGATCGGCATGTTCGCCGGCTCGATCGCCTCACTCACGGTGCTCGGCGCGCCGGACCTGATCGTTCTGACCCTGACCGAATTTGCGGAGCAGGCACGTCGTATCTGCCGCGCCGGATCGCTGCCGCTGTTGTGCGATGCAGATCACGGTTACGGCAATGCGCTCAACGTCATGCGCACCGTTGAGGAACTGGAAACCGCCGGTGTTGCCGCCCTGTCGATTGAAGACACCGAGCTGCCAACACCTTTCGGCAGCGCGGGCAAGCCGCGGCTTCTGTCAATCGGCGAAGGCATCGGCAAGATGCGCGCTGCGCTGGACGCCCGAAGTGACCCACGCCTGGTCATTGCCGGGCGCACCGGCGCCGCCTCGATCTCCGGTATCGACGATGCGATTGATCGCGCGAATGCCTACGCCGACGCCGGCGTCGACGCCATCTTCCTGACCGGCGTCAAAACGCGCACCGATCTCGAACGGATTGCCGCTGCCGTGCACGCCCCACTGATTCTGGGCGGTGCGGGCAAGGAATTGTTCGACAAACCCTGGCTTGCCTCCAAAGGCGTCAGAATTTGCCTGCAGGGCCACCAGCCGTTCATGGCAGCGGTAAAAGCCGTCTTTGACACACTGTCGGCTTTGCGCGAAGGCGAATCACCCAGCACACTTGACGGAATTGCACCGCCGGAACTGATGCAGCGTGTCATGCGTGCCGAAGACTACCAGCGATGGATGAAGGACTGGATGTAAACCGAATCATGATGGGAGACAGGAAATGAGCGCAATTACACCGGGTGTCGTCGCACACGACAAGTTGCCATCGATGGCGTCGCGTTTCGTCAACGTGGAATCGGTGCCATGGCAGAAATCGCGTTATGACGGCATCGAAACCAAAACGCTGCTGGTGGACAAATCTTCCGGACTGCTAACCATGCTGATGAAGATGGCACCGGGTGCGCAACTGCCGGATCACGAACACGTTGACATCGAACAGTCATGGATACTCAGCGGCAGCCTCGACTGCGGCGAAGGCAGTTGCACCGCCGGTAATTTTGTCTGGCGTCCCGCTGGCAGCCGCCACGATGCCTGGGCCGGACCTGATGGTGTTTTGCTGCTGGGCATGTTTCAACTGCCGAACCGGTTTTTCGAACAGGGCGGCCAACAACTCGACTTCCTCGGCCAGGACTGGGAAAAGACATGGGGCCAGACCCATACCCGGCAACAACAGGCAAAGTTCGCCTGAACCGTTACCAGATTTTTTGCGAGGGCTGAACTGTGACCGATAGACTTTTGCAAGGTGACACCGCTCTGGTGACCGGAGCCGCTTCCGGCATCGGTCGCGGCATCGCGGTGGCACTGGCACAGGAAGGCGCGCGCGTCGTGCTGTCCGACTCGAATGCCGGCGACGGACGGAAAGTCGCTGAGCAGTTAACGCAAGACGGCCATGACGTCAGTTTCGTCGCCGCCGACCTGGCGACGAAAAATGGACCACACGACCTGCTCGCCGAAGCCACAAAACAGCTGGGAGCACTGTCGATCATGGTGCACAGTGCCAGCCCGCCACGGCGCGAGGCCGATCACGTTCTCGATGTATCCGAAGACACCTGGGATCAGATGATTGCGGTGAACTTGCGCGCCGGATTTGTGCTGGGGCGCGAAACCGGTCGCCAGATGATTTCGCAGAACATCAAGGGGCGCATGCTCATCATCACCTCCTTGCACGCTTACAGCCCTCGCAACCTGCCCCACTACAGCGCAGCCAAGGCTGGCCAGACCATGACCGTAAAGGAACTGGCAAAGGCATTGGGCCCGCACGGTATCCGCGTCAACGCGATCGCACCCGGCGCCGTTCCAGGCGGTGGCTTCGACGCCGCCGGTGCAGGTCTCGAACGGCTGACCAACTGCACCAGCTTGCGGCGCCTGGGCACTCCCGAAGAAGTCGCCGGTATGGCGGTTGCACTGCTGTGCGACCGCTTCTCGGCGTACGTCACCGGAACAACAGTTGCTGTAGACGGCGGCATTGCACTGCATAACTGGATCGAACCGGTCGATCTTTGATGGCTGATTGTTTCTGAGTGGCCGCCGCACCGGAGGAATGGCTCGCACTCGTGAAGGAGGACGCACTCGATGCGGAACTACCGATCATCGATCCGCACCATCACTTGTGGGACCACCCTGATAACCGCTACGTCGCCCCGGATTTCCTGACGGATACGGAGAGCGGTCACAACATCCGGCAATCGGTGTTCGTTGAATGTCTATCGAACTACCGCGACGGTGGTCCCGACGCGTTCAAACCGGTTGGCGAAACCGAATACGTCCGCGAACTCGCTGAGCAAAGCGATGCGACCGCGACACCCGGAACCAAGGTCGCAACCGGCATTGTCGGCTTCGCCGACCTGACGCTAGGCACTGCCGTCGACCCCGTGCTGGCCGCGCACATTGAAGCCGGCGGTGGGCGCATGCGCGGCATCCGCCACGCCAGCAGTTGGGATGCCAGCAGCGAAGTGCGCAACGCGCACACACGACCTTCCGCTGGCTTGTTATCAGACAAGCACTTCCGTGAAGGCTTCGCCTGTCTCGCCAAAAACGGTTTGAGCTTCGATGCCTGGTTGTATCACCCCCAGATTCCCGAATTGACCGCCCTTGCCCGGACTTTCCCCGACACCACCATCATCCTCGATCATGTCGGCGGCCCGCTTGGCATCGGTCCCTATGCCGGCAAACGCGATCAGGTGTTTGCGCAGTGGAAGTCCGACATCGCCGAACTCGCACGTTGCGAGAACGTGTGCGTCAAGCTCGGCGGACTGGCAATGAAGCTGAACGGCTTTGCATGGCACACACGCGACAAGCCACCCACCTCACTGCAACTCGCCGAAG
>DATKYN010000234.1:0-4620 GCA_035528435.1 Burkholderiales bacterium | reverse complement strand
CCGCGCGAAATTGTCTGGAGCGGACCTTGTCCAGCGATTCGCAGTATGCCCAGGGCTGGGCATGGTTGGCCAATATGTATCTTGAGGAGTACGGTACCGGCTTCAACGCAGAGCCGGAACCGCTCGAACGCGCGCGACAAGCTCTGCAGCACGCCATCCGTTGGGGCCCGGACGATCCGACCGTCGTTTTGATGCATGCGCGCCTTCTCTACTTCGAAAAAGACCCCCGATTCTTCGAAAGAGCGAGGCAGGCCGTTGCGGTCAACCCTCGCGATACCTACGCGCTCGGGGAGATGGGATTCAGTTTAGCCTTGGCTGGGTCATGGGAGGAAGGCATCGTGCTAAGTGAGCGGGCCATCGCACTCAGTCAAGTTCATCCAGGTTGGTACCACTGGACCGCCGGTTGGAAAGCATACTTGGACGGGAACTATCGCGACGGACTGTTACATGCCCAACGCGGACCCATGCCGGGTTTTTATTGGTATCACGTGCTCCTCACCATTCTGCACGCGAGACTCGGCCAAACCGAGGATGCATTCGAGCAATCAGCTATGATTCGAGAAACCAATCCTAGTTTCGAGGCGAACGCCTATGAGGAATTTCGGAGATGGAACTGGCAGAAAGAGGCTGTTGAAGAATTCGTCGCCGGGCTGCGCGAAGCGGGTATGAACATCCCGCCGAAAGGGTCGTCAGAATAGCCAGATAAGAGATAAGAGCCGAGCCGTGTCAAACAAAGCACAAAGCTGACCCCATTTTTTGAACGCCGAAGCTATTAGCTGTGCGCGGCAGACGAGGATTTTTGAGTTGCTGCACGATAGTGAGGATCGTCGACCAACGGCCGAAATTGGCCGTTTGCTGCCCTTGGCGAAAGTGCACGACAAGTGACCGCCGACACTTTTGCAGCGCGTACCGCAAAGTCAGCGTTTGTGTCTTGGTGAAACTGAGTGCGCCGTGATTGTAACTGGGTTAGATTGGTTTCGATGTTGGCAAGCGCCGCAAGTGACTGATTTTAGATATCGTTAATTGATCTCTGATCGCCTACGAACCAGGGGGTCGGGAGTTCGAATCTCTCCGGGCGTGCCAATATGATCAAAGGCTTGCAGCAATGCAGGCCTTTTTTTTATGGCTCCCGCAAGCTCGCTGACTACGACGCCCGCGGCAAGCCCATACGCGAGTCATTGCATCAAACTGCTTGAACCGTCCGCCGGACCCGCCGCCCTGCAGCGGGAACCGGCTCCGGGCGGAAAAGCGGGCAAGTGCGTTTACGCCTGACAGGTAACGCCCGGATGAGTAGCCAGCCGATGGTTATAATCTGTTCGTCGCCGAAAGGAGAAGCCATGAAACGACTGGTGCTGTTCGGATTCATTCTCTGGAGCGCGTGCGGCTGGGCCGCAGGCCCCGATGATCTGCTCGCTACCTACGCCGAGCAGGCGCGCGAAGCCGAACCCGGATTCAGCGGCTTCTCGGCCGAGCGCGGCCGGGCTTTCTACTTTGCGCAGCATCGCATCGAGGACGGCTCGCAACTTTCGTGTGCCTCGTGTCATCACGACGACCCGCGCAAGGAGACTTTCGCTCACCAGGACGAGATTCCGTGCAAGGCCTGTCATGGCGGCTTCGACACCTGGCCAAACGGCGTGCCGAGAATGCACCGGCAGATCCTCGCTTTTGCACCCTCCGAGAATCCCGAGCGATTCACCGATGAAGCGAAGGTGGAAAAGTGGTTCGGGTTCAACTGCACGTATGTTCTTGGCCGCGATTGCACGCCGCAGGAGAAGGGGGATCTCATCACCTGGTTGCTGCAGTACGGGAAGTAAAAACGGGGTGCTACTTCTATTACCAGCCCAGCCCCCGGCGAAGAATGCGCCGGCACGACCGGGCGTGCAAAAGTGATCAAAGGCTTGCAGCGATGCAGGCCTTTTTCGTTTCTGCACGCGTAGCCAATTCGGATGCATTTCTCCTGCTGCCTGGCAGCAGGGTACGCAAAATCTGTTTACCAAGAACTGAGCGGGTCTAACCGGGCATAGGCAACGCTAGCAGCAAACTGCCGCGGTCGCGTTCTGTAGCAGTCTCCAGGCCGATCTCCCTTGTTTTCTTCGCTCGACAGTCCGGGCGCGCCTCGGTACCATGCGCCCTCGCTCGCGTTTTGCCGTACCAGGCGGTCTGTCCCGGTAGTTTCTCCAAATTACCAGAAACACCGCGAGCTTCATCTGCCTTCCCACTTGTTCATTCACTCCAGTGACATGAGGTCTCGTGCTTTGGCGTTTGCGTGAATCTGCGCAGACGGGCGGCTTTGTGTACTTCCTTGAATTGAACGAAGGGGATTTTGTTATAAAAAAGGCATACCTGAATTTCTTCGCCCTTGTGCAGGGGGTGAATTATCGAACCGAGGTCCTGTCCGGCCTCACAGTGGCCCTGGCACTGGTGCCAGAAGCGGTGGCCTTTGCCCTGATCGCAGGCTTGTCGCCGCTCACCGGGCTCTATGCAGCGTTTGTGATGGGTCTGGTGGCGAGTGTGCTCGGCGGCCGCCCAGGCATGATCTCGGGTGCCACCGGCGCGATTGCCGTCGTCATTGCGTCGCTTGCGCTCTCACACGGTGTCGAGTACGTGTTTGCGACCGTTGTGCTGGCCGGCATTCTGCAAGTCCTGGCCGGGGTATTTCGCCTGGGCAAAGTGATGCGCCTGGTGCCGCACCCCGTCATATTCGGCTTTGTGAACGGTCTGGCGATCATTATTTTCATGAGCCAGATCGATCAATTCAAATCCGGCGACGGCAGCTGGCTGGGCGGGATGGCACTCACCACGTTTGGGGGTTTGGTAGCGGTTTCGATGCTCGTCATATGGCTATTGCCGAAATTCACCAAAGCGGTACCCGCGTCACTGGTTGCGATACTCGCGGTCTTTGGTCTGGTGACAGCGTTTGGCATCGATACCAAAACGGTGGGCGATATCACCTCGATTCAGGGTGAGTTCCCGCCGTTTCACATCCCGATGGTCGACCTGACGCTTGATACGTTGATTCTGATATTCCCGTTCTCCCTGATTGTGGCAAGTGTCGGCCTGATCGAGAGCCTGCTGACGCTCAACATCATTGACGAGATTACCGAAACACGCGGGCGCAGTAACAAAGAGTGCGTAGCCCAGGGCACCGCCAACGTACTGTCCGGCTTCTTTTCCGGTATGGGCGGGTGCGCCATGCTGGGGCAGAGCCTGATCAACATTTCTTCCGGCGCGCGTGCCCGGCTATCTGGCATCGTCGCGGCGATCATGCTGCTGGTGTTCATCATGTATGGCGCACCGGTTATCGAGTTGTTGCCGATGGCGGCACTCACCGGCGTCATGATCATGGTCGCGATTGGCACCTTCGAATGGGCAAGCCTCAAGGTCTTTCAGCGCATGCCGACGTCGGACATTCTGGTGATGATACTGGTCACTCTGGTGACTGCGATTTTGCACAATCTGGCTATCGCCGTTGTGGTTGGCGTGATTATCTCGGCACTGGTATTCGCCTGGGATAGTGCGGTCCGTATTCGCGCGCGCAAGTACGTCGATGACAAGGGCTGGAAGCACTACGAAATCTACGGCCCGCTGTTTTTTGGATCGACCGCAACGTTTGCCGAGAAGTTCAGCATCGCTGAAGACCCGGAACACGTGGTGATTGATTTTGAAGAGAGCAGGGTGGCCGACATGTCGGCGATCGAGGCGCTCAACAAAATTACCGAGCGCTACGCCAGGGTCGGCAAGAAAGTACACCTGCGCCACCTGTCCCCTGACTGCCGGGTTCTGCTGGCCAATGCTGCGGCACTCATCGAGGTGAACTACTACGAAGATCCCAATTACAAAGTGGTTGGCATCCCGGAATAATTCGCCGGCAAAAATCCGACTGAACGCAACAAAGGGAATTGCACCACGCCCGGGCCAATCAATTCGGCAAATCAGATTTTCCGGTTTGAGCGGCTTGTGCCAGCAGTAAAGGCGCCGCTCTCCCGCCGTTGCAGCCGAATCATCCTGAGTCCGACAGGCTGCTAAGATCACCGGCTACACCAATCGAACAGCATCTGGCGAGGCAATCGAGAAATGAAAGCAGCATATTTCGAGCAACACGGCGGGCCTGAGGTGATGACTTATGGCGACTTGCCCGACCCCGTTGCCGCGGCCGGCGAAGTGGTCGTCGACATTTACGCGGCCAGCGTCAACGGCGCCGACTGGAAGGTACGCTCCGGACAGTACAGCCAGGTTGAAACCTTTCCCTACATTCTGGGGCGCGACTTCTCCGGCGTGATCAGCGCCGTCGGTGACGGCGTCGACGACCTTAAGGTTGGCGACGCGGTCTTTGGCGTGTGTGCCGTCGGCCAGGAGGGGACTTATTGCGAGAAAATCGCCATCAAGGCCGACCTGGTCGCGAAGAAGCCCGACGGTGTTTCACACAAGGAAGCCACTGCGCTGGCGCTGATCGGGCTCACGGCCCTGGTCACGGTCGAGGACACGCTGGAACTCAAGGCCGGCGAGACCATCCTGATTCAGGGTGGAGCAGGGGGTGTTGCCAGCTTCGCCATTGAACTCGCCAAGCATATCGGCGCGCGCGTCATCACCACCACGAGTGCCCGCAACCGCGACTACGTA
>DATKYN010000233.1:0-3589 GCA_035528435.1 Burkholderiales bacterium | reverse complement strand
CTTGCTCCATTCAGGCTGTTATGCGCGCTCCATCTCACAGGATTTGATCGATATGCGCTGGCATGCCATCAGTGCAGCCCTGCTATGCGGTTTGCTTGCTGCGCCCGCCGCCGCCACCGACATCTTTCGTTATGTCGATCGCAATGGCGACATTCACTACACCAACGTCCCCAGCGATAGCCGCTACAAGGTCCACCGTCGCGTCGACACCGGCAACCCGGTAACGGAAACGCTGACGGTCAAAACCCGCTATTACAGCCCGGGCGTGCGCAAGCGCTTCCAGAAAGACATCCAGTCCGCAGCCAATAAACACAACGTCGACCCGGCATTGATACACGCCGTCATCTCTGCAGAATCCGGGTATAACCCGTTCGCGCGGTCACACGCCGGAGCAGCCGGATTGATGCAATTGATGCCGGAGACAGCACGGCGTTTCGGCGCCCGAAACCGTCTCGATCCGGCCGAAAACATTCATGCCGGCACACGCTACCTGAGATTGCTGATGGATCTGTTCAATAACGATCTGGAACTGGTGCTGGCAGCCTACAACGCTGGCGAGAACGCCGTCATTCGCGCCGGCCATCGGGTCCCGCCTTATGAGGAGACGATGACCTACGTTCCGCGCGTGCTTAAATATTACAAGACCTATCGCACCCGCATGTAGTCAGGTCGGTGCATGCATATACCGCGGGCGATTCTCAAGCACCATCGCCCGAAGAAGACTTTTTCTTGCTCTGGCGGCCCAACTCTTCGCGCAGTTCACGCACCTCGGCATGCAGCCGCCGAATATCCTGATGCAGTTCCAGTCGCAGTCGTCTTTCGTCGGCACCGATGAAAAACGCCGAAATGGTGGCCGTTACCATCGACAGTAGCGCAAATCCGACCAGCACCATGATCACCGCGAATACGCGGGACGCCGTCGTGGTCGGGACAAAGTCGCCATAACCCACTGTCGATCCGGTTACGAAGGCCAGCCAGATGCCCTCGCCGTACGACCGCACCGTCGGTTCCAGGAAATAGAAACCCAGCCCCGCCAGCAAGAGCATCAGGAAAGACAGCCCCAGAACCAGCGGCACACCTCTCGCAATCAGAACACTACCGAATCCCGAGAATGCACGCGCGAGCAGCAACCCCACCAGCGCAACCCTCGCCATCCTGGCTGAGGCGATCCAGACACCCGATGTAATTCCCACCAGGCCAAGCAAGGCGACCAGGATAATGACCACATTCAGCCAGTTACGCGTCAGATACGCGAACTTGCGGCTGCTGATCGAAACCATCCAGATCAGCTCGGCGGAAAACGCCGCCAGAATAAACCAGTGCAGCGTGTTGCCAAGCGTCACAATCCAGGCGTGGTGGCTCTGAAGTTCCGTCAGTGCCACCGGGATCGACAAGGCCGCGATGGCTATCATTACGCCATCAAGCCGTTTTTCCCACAAATGCGCGTTATGGTTGTCCTCAGGCGCAACGCCCCCGATTCCAAACCAGTGACCGACGTGCACTGTCATCGCCCAAAGATCTCCGCTTGATTCCTGCTCATATGGCGCCGCCACGTCTCAGCACTTCCGAGAGTGCCATTGCCAGCTTCCGGTACCCACGGGCATTCGGATGTATCGGGTCCGATTTGTACTCGTTATCCCTGAGAATTTCAGTGAGCGCGTCGCCCTCGTAGGGAATCGCGTAGTCTTCCGCAATCCGCTGGTAGAACTGTGCCGCCCCGCCGAACAGTGCAGGTTTCGGCACGCCGATCAGCACCACCGCAACGCCTCTCGCGGAGGCCGTGTCGATCATCTGCCGCAAATTCGCCTCAATTGCGGCGCCGTCGACCTTGCGCAGCATATCGTTGCCGCCCAGGCACAACAGCATGATCCTGGGTTGATGCGTGTCGAGCACGCCGGCAAGCCGTGCCAGTCCGCCGGCTGTGCGCTCTCCGGGCACGCCGGCCGAGACAACCGTCCGTCCAATCAGGCCCGACAGCACCTCAGGATAGCTTTCCGCTTCGGTCGCACCGGTTCCATAGGTAAGGCTGTCACCGAACGCAAGTACAACGTCCTCGGGAGCCAGACGTGGCAGCCCGGGATTGCTATCCGCGCAGGCAGACAGTGCCGCGCAGAGGATCAGCAAACTGCAGCATACGAACGTTCGAAGGTGTGCAAGCATCATATCGGACCCGATCCCTGTCCCGGGCGAAACGATCTAGTCAGCGCGAAGCACCAGGCGCAATTTCCGGAACCAGTTCATTCAGGCACCCGCCACCGTCATGGACTCGATCAGGATCGAGCCAGTCTGCCGCGACGTACGCACCAGTGCATCGTTCCCAACCGCAACGACCGATGCGAACATCTGCTTCAGATTGCCCGCTACCGTTATTTCATGAACGGGATATGCGAGCGCGCCATCTTCAACCCAGAAGCCGGCAGCGCCTCGCGAATAATCACCGGTGACCATGTTGGTGCCATGACCCAGAAGATCGGTCACCAACAGGCCGCGTCCCATCTTTTTCAGAAGTTCATCAAACGTCTCACCGGTCGAACGCATGCGAAGGTTGTGCGCGCCGCCAGCGTTGCCGGTGGTTTGCATCCCGAGCTTGCGCGCCGCGTAACTGCCCAGAAAGTAGCCTTTCACAACACCATTCTCGACAACGGCACGAGAGCTTGTCGCGACGCCCTCATTGTCGAATGCACCGCTAGACAGCCCCCGCTTCAGATGTGGCAGCTCGTCTATGCGCACAAACTCCGGAAACACACGAGTATCCAGGCTATCGAGAAGAAACGACTGTTTGCGGTACAGGCTGCCACCACTGATCGCCGCAACAAAATTCCCCAATAAACCCGACGCAACGGATGACTCGAACAGGACAGGGACTTTGGTAGTGGCGACCTGTTTGGCATCGAGCCGCCGCGCCGCGCGCTGACCCGCAGTGGTACCGACAGACTCGCGGGATTCAAGATCCTGCCGGTCGCGCGCCATACTCCACCACGAGTCGCGCTGCATGTTGTCACCCTTGCCGGCCGTTACCGAGCAGCTCAGATAGTGCCGGGTGCTGGGATAACCGGCCATGAATCCATTGCTGTTGGCATAGACGAACTGCCCCTGTTGCGCCGAAACACTGGCACCTTCGGAGTTGTTGACCCTGGAATCCGCAGCAAACGCCGCGCGTTCACAATCACGGGCAATGTCTACTGCCTCTTCGACCGTCGGCGCCCAAGGGTGATAAAGATCGAAATCAGGAAATGACGTTGCGAGCAACGCTGGATCGGCAAGGGCAGCGTAGTCATCCGAAGCAGTCAACCGTGCGATCGACAACGCGGCTTCAACCGTGGTGCGAACAGCCTCTTGCGTCAGGTCGGACGTACTGGCGTGACCACGGCATTTACCGATGTACACGGTGACACCCATCCCCTTGTCACGGTTGTACTCGATTGTCTCTATCTCATCGCGCCGAACACTGACCGTCTGACCGAAGCCTTCGTGTATATCGAGCTCGGCGGCCGATGCCCCGGAACCCGCCGCATGGCCAAGGGCATCCTCGGCGATTGCCATCAATTGTTCCTGCCGGTAGGTAAAAACGTCGCTTGACATGTGGCTG
>DATKYN010000232.1:0-5353 GCA_035528435.1 Burkholderiales bacterium | reverse complement strand
TGCGGCAGCCTGAGTGCGCCTTCGCCCGCCGAGCCCTCACCCCGAATCCGCTGCTGCGTCTATTCTCCTGAACGGTTGCGCGATGGCCGCAAACTCCCGTTTTTCCCATCACGTTTTACGTGAAATAAACAGGCAAATGGGGCCCTGGCTGAATCGCCCCCAGCTTGGCGGACACTTTTAATTCGCAGACCGGACTTTCCGCATATAGTTGACGAAAGACCACGTCTGGCTCCGGCAATGGTATTGCTCCAGTCAATAATCCCGGTCAAAGCCGCGCGCAATTTCGCGCGAGAAACCCGGCGAGCCTCAATTTATGATTGCCGTCATCCGAACCATTTTGGAGAAAAACATGATTGGACGTATTTTTATCATCGCCGCACTGGTTTTACCGGCGACCGCCAGCGCGGATGATTTCAGCAAGGGTGAGGACATCTTTAACGACAGGTGTGCGCTCTGCCATTCACTACCGAGGACGATGAAGTTGCTCGACGACGTCGCGCTGGAAGATCGTCCGGCTTATCTGAAGAAATTCCTGCGCTCGCACCCGAGCAAGCTCGGCGACGACGATGAACAACTGGTGATCAAGGTGTTGTCGAGACCGGGCAAATAGCCCGTCTTGCTGCAACAGGAAACCGGGGGTCACCCCCCCGGTGTGTCAGGCATCTGCAACGGCAATATTGCCGAAGGCGTTTTTCCCGCGCGACGAACGCCCTAGCGAATGCTCCTGCCGCCATCGACCGGAATCGCAAGCCCGGTCATGAACGAGGCATCCCCACTGGCGAGAAACGCGATGGTCGAAGCGACTTCTTCGGGTTGTGCCATGCGACCGATCGGGTGCTTGGCGGTGATGCCCCGGGTAGCGGCCTCCAGGTCAGCCGCTTCGCTGAGCATCTGGCGGACCATGTCGGTTTCAATGGTCGCGGGGCAAACACAGTTGACGCGAATATTCTCGCTGACGTGGTCGAGTGCGAGCGACATCGTCATCGCCAGCACGGCGCCTTTTGTTGCCGCGTAGGCAACCAGACGAGTGTTACCGCGAATGGCGTTGATCGAGGCGAGATTGACGATGGCACCCCCGCCACGCTTGCGCATCAACGGAATGGCTTTCTTGCAGCCGATGAACGTGCCCTTCAGGTTCACCGCCATGACGTCATCCCACATTTCCCACGACGTTTCTTCCGCAGTGGCCTGGGGCGAAATGCCTGCGTTGTTGACGAGCACATCCAGCCCGCCATATTTTCCAGCCACATAGTCCATTGCGGCATCCCACGCCTGCTCTGATCGAACATCCAGCACAACGCCATCCAGGGTGCCGATAGCCGCACGCTGCGATTCATCGAGCAAGCCCGCGACGACTGTGCCACCTTCTTCGGCAATGCGCTTCGCTGTCGCCAGTCCGATACCACCACCTGCGCCGGTGACCAGCGCTACCTTGCCCTTGAATCGCTTCATGCTTTTCTCCGTTGATTGGTTTGCCCAAGTCTACAACACGGGTCGGCGGCGCTCCTGAACGCGATGAGCGATGCTTCCCGTGCATTTACCTGAAACCGGTTTCTTCGTTTTTCCTGCACTGGCAATCCAGTGCCGTAACCGCTGGCGCTGTTCATCACATCACGTCAGAAGATCCGTTGCACGTGCTTGCGGTTGGGCTTTCCTTGGGCCCACGGAGATCGGAATATCCGCCCGAATCCCCTCCTACACCGGTGCACTAATTGCTTACAAATCAGCATGTCAGCGCCATGAATCATGAAACGCCACGGATCATGAAGCGCCGGACCAGGGCTGAGCCGGGATGACAATCGAATACCGGTGCAGCCGGGTAACAGGGTGCCAACGCAACCAGCATGTGGCGCGAAGAACGCACTGCCCCCGCATTTCCCCGGAAGGAATCAACGCATGTGGATCATCGGACTGCTGATCGGATTAATCGTTGGCGGCTATGTCGATCAGGAGGAAGGCGCGGTATTCGGCGCCGCTCTCGGCGCAATCGCCGGACTGACGATATCGCTGCGCAAACGCATCGGCAATATCGAGGAGTTACGCGAGCGGGTACACGCATTGGAAGACGGCATTTTCGAACTGCGGCAGCAGATCGCAGCGTTTCGGTCCCATAGCGCTGCGGCACCCGAAATCGACAGCGAAACAGCCGCAGCCCCGACTCCGGATTCCGTAACGGCGGTGCCGGCCACTGAAACGCCGGCGCAAGGTGTTACACGAGACACAGCGACTGCGCCCGAATCAGATCCAACTGCACTGCAACCGGCATCGCTGGAAACACCGGATCAGTTTGCAACCCCCGTCATGCCGGCTGAAGTCACCCGACTGTGGAACTGGCTGACCGGCGGCAATGCGCTGGTGAGAGTCGGTGTGGTCGTGCTGTTTTTCGGCGTGGCGTTTCTGCTCAAGTACGCTTACGAGCACACCAACGTACCGATAGAGCTGCGTCTGACCGGCGTTGCCATTGGCGCCATCGTCATGCTGGTCATCGGCTGGCGACTGCGGCTGCGCAAACCGGTATACGCCCTGGCAATTCAGGGCGGCGGTGTCGGCGTCCTGTACCTGACGGTTTTCGGTGCGTTCCGTCTGTTCGGACTGCTGCCGGGCGAAGCGGCGTTTGTGCTCCTTATTGCCATCGCGGTACTGTCAGCGCTGCTCGCGATCAGGCAAAACGCGTTGTCACTCGCGGTGCTGGGCGTTTCAGGTGGTTTTCTCGCACCCATCCTCGCCTCCACCGGTGGCGGCAGCCACGTCATGCTGTTCAGCTACTACGCGGTACTCAACCTCGGCATTCTCGCCATCGCCCTGTACAAGGCATGGCGGCCGCTGAACGTGCTCGGTTTTGTGTTCACCTTCGGGATCGGTGCAATGTGGGGTGCGCGCTTTTACCGCGACGATTTGTTTGCCAGCACCGAGCCGTTTCTGGTGTTCTTCGTCCTGCTGTACGTTCTGATTTCCGTCATCTTCGCGTTCCGGCAAGCCCCGCGTTTCAAGCACTACGTCGACTCGACACTGGTGTTCGGCACGCCGCTGGTCGGTTTCGGATTGCAGACACGCCTGATGGAACCGTTCGAATATGGCGCGGCGTGGAGTGCCGTCGCATTGTCAGCGCTCTATCTCGGACTCGCTTCGGTACTGTACCGCCGACATCAGGAAACGCTGCGCATGCTGGTCGAAGCCTTCTTCGCGCTCGGCGTGATTTTCGCCACACTTGCGATCCCGTTGGCGGTGGACGGACGCTGGACCTCTGCCGCGTGGGCACTGGAAGGCGCGGCCGCATACTGGGTCGGCGTACACCAGGGCAGAAAATGGCCTCGCGTATTCGGGGTGTTGATGCAGTTTGCTGCCGGCGCGGCATTTCTTTCCGACGTTCAGTCGGGCGTGCGCGACATGCCGGTGCTGAACACGTTCTATATGGGAACGGTTTTCATCGCCCTGGCTGGTCTGTTCTCGAACTACACCGTCGAGCGCCATGCGGCCAAAGTCGGTCATACAGCGATGCAGGCAGCGATTGGGTTGTTCGCCTGGGGACTGGCATGGTGGGTATTCGGTGGCCTGCACGAAATCCACCAACATGTGCCGCGCCCGGAACGCATCAGCGCGTCGCTGTTGTTCCTGTCTGCCACTTGTGCAGCCTTCAGTGTGCTGTTCGCTCGCGGCTGGTGGATTGCACGATTCCCGGCACTTGCGCTGACGCCCTTGATGGCGATCGCGCTGGTGCTGCAGTCCGTGACATTGGGGCAGGCGCATCCGCTTGCCGGGTTCGGATTGCTGGCGTGGCCAGTGGCGTTCGCGCTGCACTTTTTTGTTCTCAAGCGTGACGACACGGTACGAATCGAACAGACAGCGCGCGGCATCGGGCCGCTCGGATACGTCAGCGTTGCCCACGCCGCCGGTGTGTGGCTGCTGGCAATGGCCGGTGCAATTGAACTGTCATGGCAGGTCGGCCACGCAGTGCAAGGATCACGCGTATGGCCCTTGATCAGCTGGGCGCTTGTTCCGGTCCTGCTACTCGTCGCCGCATCATCGCGCGGTGTTCAGGCACGATGGCCGGTACAGCAGCACAGTCACGCATACGTGTGGACCGGCATTGTGCCGCTGGTCGTGTTTCTGTATGTCTGGTCGCTCCAGGCCAACTGGAACAGCAACGGAAGCCCCGCTCCCCTGCCCTACATCCCGCTGCTGAATCCGCTGGACATGATGCAAATGCTCGTATTCGCCGCCACCATCGGCTGGTGGCAATCGCTGCGCACGGCCGGCATCGAACAGGCAGCACGCATTCCGAATAACTGGAAGTGGGGGCTTTTCGGAGCGCTCGTGTTCTATTGGCTCAATGGGGTGCTACTGCGCACACTGCACCATTGGGGCGGCGTGCCATACGACTTCGGCACCATGCTGCGTTCGGCGCTGGCACAGACCGCGGTATCGATTTTCTGGACTGTCCTTGCGCTGGGCGCGATGTTGTTCGCCACGCGCCGCGTCAACCGCTGGGTCTGGCTAAGCGGTGCCGGCCTGATGGCCGTTGTCGTTATCAAACTGTTCATTGTCGATCTCGCCAAGGTCGGTGGCGTGGAACGCATCGTTTCCTTTATCGCAGTCGGCTTGCTGATGCTGGTGATCGGCTACGTCGCTCCGGTGCCACCCCGACAACATACGGAGGCCGCATGAAGCGACATTTGATCGCCGCGTTACTGGGCGTTTCTACGGGCTGCGCCGTTGCAGCCGAGGTGCCGGCTGACTTCGCCTATGCACTGCCGATTACGAGCACCGGCGCCGATGCACTGTACCGCGTTGTCTTGCCAACGGCGGTGTATGACGGCAGCGCGTTTGCCGACCTTCGCGACCTGCGCGTATTCAACGCGGCTGACGAAGTGGTGCCGCACGCGTTCCGTCCGCTGGTCGCCGGATCGAAACAACCGCCTCCGGTATCGCTGCCGTTTTTTGCGCTGCATGGCGAGCGCGGGACCCGGGCCGCGGACCTCGATATCGCGCTCGAAACGAATAACGGCGATGTCAGCCTGCGAGTCCAGTCTCGCCCTCAACAGGGTGGGCCGGACGAAGTATTGGGTTATCTGATTGACCTTTCATCGCGGAGCGAAACGTTTGCTTCGCTGCAAATCACCTGGGAAAACGAGCCAGGCGGATACATCGGCACCGTGAACGTAGAGGCGAGCCCGGATCTGAAAAACTGGTCACGCGTCGTGAACAATGCGCCGCTGCTGAACCTGTCTCAGGGCGGTCATCAACTTCAGCAGAACACCATTTCGCTGAACACTGTCCGGAAGAAATACCTGCGCCTGACATGGCCGGAAACAAGCAAGGTATTGCGGCTTGAAAGCGTCAGCGCGCAACCGGT
>DATKYN010000231.1:0-6368 GCA_035528435.1 Burkholderiales bacterium | reverse complement strand
CGTAATCGAGCTTGCCGACCTGCTCCAGGTCGAAACCCGGCATGAAGGTGTTCGGTGCGGCCCATTCGCTGGACACCATCACATTGTGACGGGGTTGATACCAGAAATCGTAGTTGAACTTCATCCCGCCAAGATCGTTTTCCCACCGGCCGACGATGTCGAACTTCTCGTTGAGATGCAGAAAACCGCCCGGCGCGTTGCCCTTGGCATCTCCGAGCATGGAGATAATGACATCGGAGCCAAGGCAATGAACCGTGTGTGGTGCAGACAGATTGGTTCTCGCCTTGATCTCGTCGCCTGAAATCACTTTGTGGATCTTTGGATTGCGCGGGTCCGAAAGACAGTCAACGATATGCAGATTGGAGCTGCGCACGCCGGGCACGATCAGGTAGCGCCGCTCCTTTGTTTCATCATCGTGGCACGAAGAGCACGCGTTCCATCCCATGTGGTGCAACTCGTCCCCGATTCCGGGCATTTCGCACCGGCTGATGACCTGGGAATAAGTCGGACTTTCAGGATCCACATCGATTGTCGCCAGATAGTCCGGCTTCTGTATCCCGGTGCCAACATATATGGCAATGGTGTAGAGAAGCTTCTCTCGCGGGGCCTGCATCGCTTCGGCGGGCGACGCATAACCCGGCCCGCAGCATGATTTTTCCTCTCTATGGCATTCCTGACCTTGAGTCAAAACCCCTCCCTCAATCTTTTTTGACGGCTGTCGAGCGCCGGTGCAACGCTCCGGCGTCGAATAGCAACGACCAGATCATACCCTGCAATCGGGGTTGCCGGCAGGCTCACGCAATCACGATCTTTGGGGCGCCATAGGGTCGAAACACCATTCACAAAACGCAATCCCGTAACGCCCATAGCAAGGACAACCGGTAGCGATTTCATGCAAAGGCCGTGTGTAGCAGCGCCGGCCGCCATCTCCCCACATATCCGTTCGAGCCACGGTCGCATGGCAACTGGCCATCAGATCCACGCCATCGCAAAAAGCATCTAGTGCGGCTGCTAAGATGCTTACACCAAAGCGCCTCAGGGCCGTTGTTCGACTCACGCATGAAGGGCATCGACAGTGACTGAACCAGATATCAGGACCGTCCGTACGATGTGTCCGATGAACTGCCATCCAACCCTGTGCGGCATGCTCGCAGAAATTCGTGATGGCAAACTTGCCGGGGTCAAGGGCGACAAAGACAACCCGGACAGCCAGGGTTTTCTGTGCATTCGCGGCCAGGCGTCGCGTGAAATCATCGACAACCCTGCTCGTCTTCTCCACCCGCTGATTCGCGATCGTCGCGATGACGAATTCCGCCGCGCAACCTGGGAAGAAGCACTCGAGCGCATGGTCTCTGGTATGCAAAACCCGGCATCCGTCGGCATCTGGCCAGGTCACGGCACTTTTGCAACCAATTACGGGACGCGTATCAACGCGCAACTGCTCGCCCGGTTCGCGAACTTTCACGGCAGTACGTTCTGGAGCCCGACCATGATTTGCTGGGGCCTGGGTGCCTTCGGACTCGGGCTCACCGGCATGCTCGAAACCAACACCAAGGAAGACATGGGCGAGCATTCCGACCTCATCATTCTTTGGGCAGCCAATCTGACCAGCCAACCCAACACGGCGCGACACTTGTTGAAAGCGAAGAAACGAGGCGCCCACATCGTCACCATTGATGTTCGCAAGACCGAAGCAGCGGCCAAATCGGACGATGTCCTGATCATTCGCCCCGGCAGCGATGCCGCGCTGGCACTGGCATTGATAAACGTCATCTGCACCGGGGAACTGCACGACGCCGGATTCGTAGAACAGCATACAACTGGATTTGAGCAACTCGCCTCACACGTCAAGGAGTTCACGCCCGAGTGGGCTGAAAACGAAACAGGAATTGCCGCTGAACAAATCATCGCACTGGCGAGACGCTATGCACGGTCACGGCCGGCGATGATCGTGCTGGGTGGCAGTTCGATGCACAAAGGTGCCAACACCTGGCAAGCGGCACGCGCCATCGCCTGCCTGCCTGCGCTCACGGGCAACGTGGGCATTCCCGGCGGCGGCTTCGGACCGCGCCACGGCAGTGGTGCCCATGGCCGTGGACTGGGAAGCATCATCGCGCCCGAGCGAAGAACCCGCGCGCAAGCCGTCCCGAACCAGATGCCCGCAATCACGACTGCACTGCGCGACGGAACGATCGAGACGTTGTTGCTAATGGGCACCAATATGCTTTCGTCGTTCGCTGATGCGGAACAAGCAGCACAAGGACTGAATCGGACAAAACTGCTGGTGAGCTACGACCTGTTTCTAAACGAAACGGCGCGCCGCTTCGCCGATGTCGTTCTGCCGGGCACAGCCTGGCTTGAGGAAGTCGGTTGCAAGATGACGCATACGCATCTTTACCTGATGGAACAAGCACTGGAACCACCCGGCGAGACACGTTCGCTCTACACCATCGTGGAAGCACTCGCCAAGCGCCTGGACCTCGACGGTTTTGCTCCCTGGAAGTCCGAAGATGCGATGATCGACGCCATTCTCGATCACCCTTGCACCGGCCATGCGACCGTGCAGGCACTGCGTGCGGAAGGCGGCATTCGCGCCCTCAACATTTCGCATGTCGCGAATCCTACGCTGGAATTCGATACACCGTCCCGAAAGATCGAATTCTTCTCCGAACAGGCAGCGAAACTTGGCCTGCCACCCTTGCCGTCGTATACAACTTCGCCTGAAAAGATGGGAACCGAACCATCTTCCTACCCCCTAACGCTGACGCAGGGGCGCACCATGGCGCACTTTCACAGTTTTTATAACAATGGACAGGCGTTACCAACGCTGGCGAAACGCGAAACCCGACCCGCACTCTGGATATCCGAAGCCGACGCAGCGGCACGCACACTTGCCGACGGCGACGCAATCCGCATCTACAACGCGCGGAGTGAGCTCACGGCGCAGGCCCACGTAACCGATCGCATACCAACCGGCACTGTCTGGCTGCGCGACGGCTGGCCGGGCTTGAATGGTTTGACCTCTGGCAACGCGGTACTTCCCGACGCGGCGGTCGATCTGTTTGAGTTCTCTGCGGGGCAAGCCAGCTTCGATGCAATGGTCGAGGTGGCGCCAGCGTAGAGGAAACGAAAGCAATCGATATATTGATAGCCTTCGTCTCCAAAAACCATAGTTCCAAATATCACGCGACTTCGTCCCAGTAATTACTTACTGGTTCGCCGCGGCGCTTATCAGTCGATTACTCGGCAAACCAGTAGTCGCCGCGGCTCGAAGAGTGGTTATACCCGTTATCCGGGTCATTATTGAAGTCAGAATTCTCCGTCAAAACACCCCTGATGGTCGCGAACTTTCCAGTACCTCCGACAATGTAAGTTGTACCGTTGTAAGTTCCCTCCTGCGCCCCCGTAGAGGTGGCTTCGGTGTAACTTGTCCCAGTCCACTTTAGGTAAATCCTGTTCCCATCTTCCAGGATCCAAGTGCTATACCCTTCGGCGGGGCCAACGCCACTCGTATAGTCAGTGAAGCCATGGACCATCGACTCGATCACTTTAACACCGCCGATAACAGGGTGATCCTGGGTGTACTTTCTTTGAACCTCCAGAATCCGAATCTGGTGGCCTGACACATCTCCAACGTCGATAATGTGTTGCTGGATGTATCGGCTTGATTGCGGTGCAGTTGAGTGGCTGTATGAGTACTTCTGCTGCGCCACGGCGGAAGTGGCAAATAACAGTGTCACCACAGCAATGGTCGATACCACTGGATGCATGCTTTTCATCGCACTCTCCTTCAATTGCAATTTGGACAGCTGAGCGTCCTAATCACTCAGCGCGGCGAGTTGCTATCGCTTGATAGATGCCTTCAGACAACACTGCCGCACGAAACAGAGTACGCCCAACCAATAAACATTGCTACGCGCACGAACCGAGAGCATCCCATACGCATAGTTTTTATTTGCGTTTGTACGTCGAGAGCGCAGCAGAAAAATTCGGCTTTTTGCCGGTCAATCCGACAGCCTGGCCTGAGAAACGCAACCGGCACGGTTGATCTCGAAAAACAATGCGACACCTCGTAATCCGACCATACCGCGGATGAAATTCTTACAAAACCTCAAACGGAGTCAACTAACATGATGCGAGTTGTTCTGAGACGGCATCCACGATAACGCGATAAAGTAGTCCCCGGATTGCAAGTACGCAGCCAATGCACTGAAACCGGAAAACTCCTTTCTTTTCCGGGACTTTTTTTGGGAGCACCAAACCATGCCGCAAGCAACAGACACCTTCAACAGCCGCATCTTTCACGAGCTCGACTTCGACAAGCCGGGAAAACAAATCGGCTATCTTCGGGTGCCGCAGTCTCGGGATGGCGGCGCCTGGTCAACCATTGAAATCCCGATTGCCGTCGTCAATGGCGGCAATGGTCCGGCGGTATTGTTTACCGGGGGCGTGCACGGCGACGAATACGAGGGCCAGATCGCCATCTCAAGACTTGCGCGCCAGCTTGATCCGCACAGCGTAAAGGGCAAGATCATCATGCTACCGGCGGTAGACTTGCCCGCCGCGCTGGCCGGGCGACGCATGTGCCCAATCGACGGACGCGATTTCAACCGCTGCATGCCCGGTGATGCGCGCGGCAGCTTTTGCCAGATGCTGGCGCACTTTATCGATTCACTGATCATGCCGCAGGTCGAGGTTTCGGTGGATGTGCATTCCGCCGGGAACTCGATGGAAGCAGCGCTTTGCTCGATCATGCACTGGGTCGACGATCCGAGAATCATCGCGCGCACGCAGGCGCTCGCGGAAAACTTCGCCGCACCATTCAATGTGGCTTTCTGGGGAGTCGACGAAACCGCAACGGTCGCTGCGTCGGCCGAGCGGCACGGCGCGCTATCCATATCCACCGAAATCGGCGGTTACGGCCGTGTCAGGCCTGACGCGGTGCGAATCGCCGAGCGCGGACTGGATAACGTTCTCAAGTGGATGGGCATCCTCGAAGGCGATCCCGACGCTGCGCAACCAGGTGGCGGCCTCACACGGCAAATGATGGTGCGCGATCAACGGTCCTATCTGTTCGCACCGAGCGATGGGCTGTTCGAGCCGCGCTTTCTGCCGGAGCAGGAGATTCACGCCGGCGAGCTCGCCGGCTACCTTCACTTCGTCGAGGAATGGGCGCGTGAGCCGCAACCGATCGAGTTCGCCATTGATGGATACATCTGGATGGCGCCAGGTTCGGGGCGGGTCAAGAAAGGCGACGTAATGGCCGTGATCATGCAGGATTTCGCAAGCAATTAGTTTGTCCGCCAGAGCTCACGGCAGGGTGTTCACCGCGACAACCGAAGTTAATACCGCGAACCGCGTGACTCAGGAACAGACTTGCCGGCGCACCCTGGCAATCCATGACCAGATGCCGACCGGTATCAACCAGTCAGCAGTGCACGATCTCGGCACCAAGCCAGTATCTCGTCAAGAGATTCCATGGTGTTGGATGTCATCTCGATCTCACCCTTGTCAACTGCGCTTGCAAGATCGCGCCACAACCAATCCAGATCATGCTGGCCATCCAGCCGGGAGACAACGTGGCGCCTGAACGGGTCAAGCCCGATCGTCTCGTGTAACTGACTAACCACCCTGCCCTGCGCCGATGCTTGCAGACGCGCCATCGGCGATGCCGTGGGCTGGTCGCTAATCTCGGTCGCGACGCTGGGCGGATGCAGCGAAAGCTCGATTGCCCCGCCAAGATAGACTTCCATCACCACCGCGGCCATATCGGAGACGCCCATCGCCGGCTGGTCAAGCACTGGATAACCTGCTCCCTCGAGTGACTCGATCGCCACCTGATGCAACTCGGCGAGCGTGACGGATCCGGGATAGGTTTCAATGAGGTGTTGAAGCGCAGCCTTTGCTAACGGCGAAGTACTGGAGACCGTATTGTTGCCAATCACGACATCGACCGGATCGACCGAGACCACATCGAGCTGAACCCTGCGAGGCCGGCCGGAAAGTCCAATATGGAAACGATCGAGAAAATCGCCGTTTCGCCTGCGCTCAAGGCGGACGTGATCATGGCACAGCAGCGTGCGCCGAAATGTGGTGTTGAGGAGGAAGTCCATGTACTGCTGCTGCCGGAGCATCGGCAGATTGGCGAGTGCAGCCTGAGCCTCCTGCGGTGCCGCCCGTACTGTCAATCGCGCACTGTTCGCATCGCCCAGATATTGCAGATCGTGCGCACCGGCACGCTCCATGAACTCGTGGAAATAGCACGGATGATTGTTATTTGCCAGGAATTCATAATGCAGGTATGCATCATCACTCTGCTTGATGCTATTTACCTCTTCCGCAAGGAGCCGTTTGTAAGGCGTTTCCTC
>DATKYN010000230.1:0-18691 GCA_035528435.1 Burkholderiales bacterium | reverse complement strand
TCGGTGTAAACGCCCCCGGTAACGCAAACAACGCGATACGTTTTCCTTCGACCAGTTTCGCAACATTGAACTCATTCGGCCCAACACTGCAACCAGGCGTATCCTCCTCGATGAATTCCCACAGTTTGCCACCCGGAAATTTGTCACCCACCTTGATCGTCATTCGCTTCTCCTCCCTGTCCAGTCGTTCACAATGATTCGCGCCTGTGATTCTACGTCAGAACGGAAACGACTCAACGCGCCTCGCGCAATAGCGTTACACAGCCGGCATCCGATCTCGCGCCATCAGGATTGCGTTCAATTGCGCTGCGCAACGGACCCAAAGGCACCGTGGTAACCGTACCCGGTACACGTACAATAGGAAACCACTGATCTTGCGAATAGCCAGGCCAACTTCGTTGCCTTTGATGCGAAAAACTTCCACGAACAAGTCTCTCCACACCCGCGATGACCAGCCCGCCACCGCACCCGGCACCAGGAATTATGTGACGCCGACCGGTTTCAAACAGCTCAAGGACGAGGCATTGCACCTGCTCGACAGGGAACGTCCGGAACTGGTCAAGGTAATCCAGTGGGCGGCGTCCAACGGAGACCGTTCGGAGAATGCCGACTATATTTACGGCAAACGCCGATTGCGTGAAATCGATCGCCGCATTCGCTTTCTCACCAAGCGTCTCGACAGCGCTGTGGTGGTTGACCCGGCAAACCGCGAAGCGACAGATCAGGTGTTCTTCGGTGCAACCGTCACGGTTGCGCACGCCAACGGCGACGAAAAAACCTATTCCATCGTCGGCATCGACGAGGCCGACGCTTCGCGCAATCTCATCAGCTGGATATCACCGCTTGCGCGCGCCCTGCTGAAAGCGCGTGAGGGCGATGCGGTGGTGTTGCGGTCCCCTGCGGGCGAAGAAGAAATCGAAATTCTTGCTGTGGAGTACCGGGAAATCAGAACGGGCCAATAGGCCGATACTGAGCAGGTCGCGATCACGCTGATCGCGCACCATGGTCTTCCGCTTTCCTCGTGCCATCGCCGACAAGTAACGATCATCGGGTGTCGCCGACAAGACAAGCGCTGATTGCGCTTTCGGCAATAGCGCTTTCAGCTTCGCTTCGCCCTCGTTACGCGCAGCGCACGCGTAACGACTGTCGAACGGTTACATGGCGCCTCGCTCAGTCCAGCACTTCCCTGTGAAGCGCCTTGCGACCGAGTCCGTCAAACAAATCAAGCAGGCGCTCACGGTAGGCGAATACCGGATCTTCCTGCCGCAGCGCAGGGAACGGCGAACCGCAACGCATCCACTGCAAGGCGCCGAATACGATGTAGTCGACATACGCCGGCTGCTGACCCGCGACGTACGGCTGTTCGGCGAGCATCGCACGCAGCGGCTCGAGCGCCGTAACAAAACCTTCCCGCGCCTGCTCACGGCTACTCATATACTTCTCGATCGTCATGCCGAAACGCTTCTCGCGAGATTCGAGGAAATATGGTTTATCTTTTTCGTGTAGCGTCGACATGAAATCCCCGACGCCCATGCGCGTAATAAAAGGCTGCACGGTACGCTCAATCCAGAACTTCACCAGCAGCGCCGTTGATTTTGCTTCACCGCAGGCGAACAATGGATTTTCAGAATAACGTTGGTCCAGGTGCTCTGCAATTTGCCAGGAATCGCCAACCACCGTGTCGCCATCAACGAGAACGGGAACCGTGCCGGCATTGGGCTTGGGCAAGCGATCCTTCTCGGTAAAGAGGCAGGCAACCTCCTCCCAAGTCAGTCCTTTATGCGCCAGCGCCATCTTGACCCGCCAACAATAGGGCGAGAAACGCAGCTCGGGATCCGCCGTCGCGAGGTCGTATAGCACTATGCTCATTTCGCTCCCCCTCGAACGGTGTCGGCGGTCTGGCCAAAGAGAAACTTCCTTGCGTCTTCATCGACCACTGGTTTCGAGCTGATGGCTGTCCCCTTTTCGTAAGCGCGCACCACGGCAGGCCTTGCGCGCATGACTTCAAACCAGCGCTTGAGGTTCGGGAAGTCATCCAGGTTTTGCTGCTGCCGCTGGTGCGGCACGGTCCAGGGATAAGCAGCCATATCGGCAATCGAGTAGTCACCCGCTACGTATTCACGATCGGCCAGCCGCCGGTCCAGCACCGCATAAAGCCGGGATGTTTCCTTGATGTAGCGATCCATGGCGTAAGGAAGTTTCTCCGGCGCGTACTTGACGAAATGGTGATTCTGTCCAGCCATCGGTCCCAGCCCACCCATCTGCCAGAACAACCACTGCAGCACTTCGACACGGCCGCGAATATCTGCCGGGATGTACTTTCCCGTTTTTTCCGCCAGGTAGAGCAAAATCGCCCCGGACTCGAATACGGATATCGCGTCACCACCCTGGGCCGGATGTCGGTCCACGATCGCCGGCATGCGGTTGTTGGGCGAGATTTTCAGAAATTCCGGCTTGAACTGGTCGCCCCGGCCGATATGCACCGGGTGAATACGGTAATCGGTTCCGGTTTCCTCGAGAAAAATGGTGATCTTGTGCCCGTTTGGTGTGGGCCAGTAATACAGTTCGATCATTCGGCTTCCTTGTCCAGCGTAGTGACTCGGGTAAACAGGTGTAGTTGCCTCAGGCTTCCGCCGCAATGATTTTGTCCGCCACCTGCAGCAGATCAGGCGCTACGACGTCGGGTGGCGAAAACAGGGGGTTGAGCACCATGCCGCGGCGTGCAATGAAGGCCGCCTTGCAACCGGCGCTCATTGCGCCCGCAACATCCCAGGCATGCGCGGCGATCAGGCGGGTCTGTCCGACCTCCACCCCCATCAATCCGGCTGCATATTCATAGACCTTTGCCGCTGGCTTGAGACTCTTCACTTCGTCAACGGAAATAACCTTCTCGAGAAATCGCACCAACCCGGCGTTTTCCAATTGCGCCTGCGCCACCGCCGGGGGCGAATTGGTCAGTGACGCCATGCGATAACCGGCCGCTTGCAGTTTCTCGAAGCCGGCCAACACGTCCGGGTGCGGTGGCAGCGTGCGCATTCCCCCGACAATCTGGGTGCGATCGTCATCGGTCAACGAAACTCCGTATTTTTCCCCCATCATGTCGAGCGCGCCGCGCCCGACCTTCGCGAAATCACTGTACTGCTGGGTAATTACCGTCAGCATGGCCGTTTGCAGAACCTGGCCGAACCACTGATAGAGAATCTGCCCATCGCCAAACACGCGCTCAAAATGCGGCGTAAGGACACTCAGATCGAGCAGCGATTCATTGACATCAAACAGCAATACGGACTTCATCAGTTCACCTCGTTCTTTTCGTTAGTTGGATTTTCTGCATCCCGTGTTTTCAGAACGCCTGCACCCAGGCTTTTAACTGACTGATCTGGCGCTCAATCACTTCGGGGTCGTCGAGTGCATTGGCCATCAGAATCACGCCTTGAACCGAACCGGTCAACCAGACACCGAGTTCCTGCGCGTCGGTGCGCCCCATCTCACGAAACTGGTCTGAAACCCACTGGGCCCGTAAGATCAGCCCCTGATTGACCTTTGATCGGGATGCACCGCCCCGTTTGTTCATCTCCTGGGAAAGGCTGCCGACCGGGCAGCCATGACGCGCGATGCTGATGCGGGACTCGATCACGGAATCGAGAAAAGCCAGCAACCGTGCCTGCGGCGTCGGTTCATTATCAAAGCGCGCAACGCGTGCCCGGAAATCATCCTCCTGCTTCTCCAAGACAGCATCGAGCAGGTCTTCCTTGGTACGGAAATAGTAATAGACGTTGCCAAGCGGCACTCCGGAGGCGTCAGCAATATCCGACAGCGTGGTGGCGCCAAACCCCTTGCTATGGATAAGCCGGCGCCCGGCCTTGACGAGGCGCCCGCGTTTGTCACTGGTTCTCGGCACGATGATTGATTACCCAAGCCAGCAGCTTTCCGCCCGGCTTGCGAGACCGTCATTCAGTTAGTTGATCAACTGACTATAACGCCGCATCAATAGATTCGTCCACTTTGTCTGCAATGCGGTGTACGGTAACAGCTTGATGAATCGATGATCGACCCAAATGGCAGCCTTGGCGCAACGCCCTACCCTGCCATCGGCGACTGCGCCGGGACAAAAGCCTGCACGCAAAAACAGACCGATGCCCGAACGGCCTGACACGCATACTATTTCGTTCGATAGATGGTCCGTCCGCAGCTATCAGAACTGCCTGGCGCATCGCGACCCGGAGCATACGGCGAGCAGGTGTATGCCCGATGCACGCATTTATGGGAGCCGCATTGCTGCTCGCGCCATTGTTAATGCCGCGCTGTTGTTTATACTGCGCCTTGTTACGAATTCCGGCCTGGGAAAGCAATGAAACGATATGATCTGCTGGTCATCGGCGGCGGTAGCGGCGGTGTTGCAACGGCCAATCGCGCCGCGTCCTACGGTGCGAAGGTGGCACTTTTTGAATCCGGGCGCATGGGTGGCACCTGTGTAAACGTTGGATGTGTTCCAAAAAAAATTATGTGGGCCGCCGCAAGCCTCAATGAGGCAGTTGAGGAAGCGGCCGATTACGGTTTCGCGGCCCACTCCGGCGCATTGAACTGGGCCGACCTGAAGTCGCGCCGCGACGCCTACATCCAGCGACTGAACGGCATTTACGAGCGCGGTCTGAACAACAACAAGATCGACGTTGTACATTCACATGCCCGCTTCATCGATCCACATGTCGTCGAAGCCGATGGTGAGCAATACACGGCTGAACATATTGTCATCGCGGTCGGTGGACGCCCGGTCCTTCCCGGGATTCCGGGGGCCGAGTTGGGCATTACGTCCGATGGTTTTTTTCAACTCGAATCGCAGCCAAGGAATGTCGTGGTCGTCGGCGCCGGATACGTCTCGGTCGAATTTGGCGGCTTGCTGCGCGCACTCGGCGCCGAGGTAACCATTGCCCTGCGCCGCGAACATTTCCTGCGCTACTTCGACAAGACCTTGCGCAATGAACTGATGGCACAGATGGAGGCCGATGGCGTGCGCTTCGTCCGTCACGTCACGGTGATGGACGTCCAGAAACTCGATACCGGCCTGCGAGTCGAACTCGGCAACGGCGAGGCCATCGAGAACGTCGACACGCTAATCTGGGCCGTCGGCCGCACGCCCAACACAGACCGAATCGGAATTGAGCAAGCCGGATTGTCACTGAATGCCAATGGAACAATTTCTGTTGATCACTTCCAGAAAACCACCGTTGACGGCATCTATGCAATTGGCGATGTGATCGGCAAGTTTGAGCTGACCCCGGTTGCCATAGCTGCCGGCAGGCGTCTGGCAGACCGTTTGTTTGGGGGCAAAACCGATCGGCATCTGGTGTACGAAAATATTCCAACCGTTATCTTCAGCCACCCGCCCATCGGAACTGTCGGGCTGTCGGAAGACCAGGCAATCGAGCAGTTCGGGCTGGACAACGTAAAGGTGTATGAAACGCGTTTTACGCCGATGCACTATGCGTTTACAAAGCGCAAACCGCCCTGCACGATGAAGCTCGTTGTTACGGGCCCGGACGAACGTGTTGTCGGTTGCCATGTCATTGGACTCGGGGCCGACGAAATGATGCAGGGCTTCGCCGTCGCAGTACGCATGGGTGCGACCAAACAGGATTTTGACGACACGGTGGCCATTCACCCGACTGGTGCCGAGGAGATGGTCACAATGCGCAATGCTCGCGCTGCTGCCATCTGAAGACCGGCACCGCGTATTTCATCACAAACCCTGCCTACTAACGAAAGGAAGCACACAATGACCATCAAACGCCTGCACATCGGCCCTCGCATGTCACAGGTAGTCATCCACGGAAACACCGTCTACACGGCCGGCATTGTCGCCGACGACGCCAACACCGACGTCGGCGGACAGACTGGCCAGATTCTCGACAAGATCGACGCTTACCTGAAGGAAGCCGGCAGCGACAAGTCGAAGATTCTGATGGCGACCATCTGGCTCTACGACATCCAGGACTTCAACGACATGAATGCGGTATGGGACATCTGGGTTGCGAAAGACAATCCGCCGGCGCGAGCCTGTGTTGAATCGAAGCTTGCGAATCCCAAGTACAAGGTAGAAATCCGGGTAGTCGCCGCAACGTGATCATGCAGTGCAGGGCCGATCAGCGCGCCCGCCCGGCTCCGGCCGCGGGCTGCTTGACGAACCAACGCACCGCCCATCCCCTATGTGATTCAGCAATCATCCTGTTCAGGACATGAACCTTCTAGCGCAAAGCGCGGTCTTTCTGGCTGCAGCAGTCATCGCCGTGCCACTGTTTCGCCGGTACCAGATGGGCGCCATACTTGGCTATCTGGCCGCTGGCGTGGTCATTGGTCCATCCGGACTGGGAATCATCGGCGGGGTCAGCAGCATCATGCACGTTGCAGAGTTGGGCATCGTCATGCTGCTGTTCGTGATCGGACTGGAACTGCAACCCTCACGCCTGTGGGTTCTGCGCAAGTCCGTGTTCGGACTCGGCGCTGCACAGGTCACGCTCACCGCAGCACTGATTGCCGCTGTCAGTGTCGCTTTCGGCCTGCCCCTTGCCACGGCCGTCGTCATCGGCTTCGCACTCGCCATGTCTTCAACGGCATTTGTCCTGCAAACACTGGCTGAGCGCGGCGAACTGACTACGCGCAAGGGGCGCTCCTCGTTTGCCATTTTGTTGTTTCAGGACATTGCGGTAATCCCACTGCTGGCACTGATCCCCTTACTGGGAGCAGGCGATGAAACGCCGATCGGGGCCGAGGCCTGGCTGGCGGCAGGAGAAGCGATTGCGGTGATAGCCGCGATCGTATTCGGCGGCCGCTACCTGCTGCGCCCAGTGTTCAGACTGATCGCCGGCAGCGGGATCAAGGAAATATTCACGGCCGCTGCGCTGTTGGTTGTGATTGGCACGGCACTGGGCGTGGCGTCGGTTGGTCTGTCAATGTCCCTGGGCGCGTTTCTCGCGGGCATGCTGCTCGCCGATTCCGAATACCGGCACGAACTGGAAGCCAACATCGAACCATTCAAGGGGCTGCTGCTTGGTTTGTTTTTTATCTCGGTCGGCATGTCCGTGGACCTCGGACTAATTCTCCGTGAGCCTGGAACCATCACCGCGATGGTGCTGGGTCTTATGCTGATAAAGGCCGCCGTGCTGTTTGTCGTCACCCGATTCGCAGGCCAGGACAGCCGCTCCGCGCTCAGCGTCGCGGCAACTCTGTCACAGGGTGGCGAGTTCGCATTCGTGATTTTCGCCATCGCCGTCGCCGGTGGCATCATGGAAACGGCACTGGTCAGTTCTCTGGTCATCGCAGTCATCATCTCAATGGCGCTCACGCCTTTGGCAATGACACTGGACGACGCGTTACGAAAACGAACGAGCGGCAAAGCGGAAGAGAATTTTGATGAAATCGAAGAACCGGAAAACCGGATCATCATCGCCGGTTTCGGAAGAGTCGGCCAGATGGTTGCGCGTATCCTGACGGCTCGGGATATCGGCTTCACCGCGCTCGACATCAGCAGTGAACAAATCGAGGTCGTGCGACGCTTCGGCAACAACAAGGCTTATTACGGTGACGCGTCGCGGCTGGATATGCTGGGTGCCGCCGGCGCGCATGAGGCGCAGCTCTTCGTGCTTGCGATCGATGACATTGAGGCTTCGGTGCGAACGGCTGAGACTGTGAGAAAGCACTTTCCAAAGCTGAAGATACTGGCGCGGGTACGTAATCGGTTCCACGCCTATCGAATGATGGATCTGGGGGTTGATTTCATCATTCGCGAAACCCTGGGCTCGGCGCTGGAACTCGCAGAGCACGTGCTTGCCGCCACCGGCGTCAGCGCCTGGGATGCAAAAGACACAGTAACGACCTTCCGCGCTCACGACGAACGGACGATACAACGCCAGCACGCCGTTTATCACAACGAAACGCAGCTGATACAGACCTCGCGTGATGCGGCGAAGGAATTGCAGGGCATCTTCGAGTCCGACCGCGAATCACAGCGCAAGGACGACGCCACGCCATTCTCCCCCGAAGATATTCGTTAACAACCGACGCAGGTGCGCCAGCCTGGCCCTCCCGGCTGATCAGGAGTCTCCGACAGAGTCACTTGATATTGCGCTGCGGGATTTACATACCCGGAAGTAAACCGTGGCGCAGCCCGCCCTGCCTGTGAACCCCGTTCGCCTGAACAAGCGGTTTTCCGGAGCAAGGGCGCGCGAAAAGGGCCAATCACCTCGAAACGCAGACCTCCACCAGTGTTGGCATTGCGCTCTACACGTTGCGCCCGCAAGCAACAGAAACTGCCCGCAACCATCGCTGCGTTCGGCGCCACGGGCACAAGAGGTTACAATTCCGGTGTTCCTTCCTGTGGCGGCTGGCAAAGGTCAGGGCCGGAATCGGGAGATCAACCATCCCCCGCACGATCAGTCCAGCGCCAGATGTCGGCTCGGAACAGCACCTGTTTCGGTGTAAAGAGAGTTCACTGCAGGAAATTTCTCTGCAGAGAAAGATGGGGCAGCACGATGCGAGTCGAAGTACACGTTCATGGAACTATCCTGCTGAGAACAGGAACCAGCACGGAGCAAATGGAGTCCGCGATGCGCCCGCTGCTGGACTACATCGACGAGGATAGCCTCGCTGACGTAAGAAGCATTCACCCGGACGAACCGGGCATCGCCTTCGATCGTCGCAGACGTGTCATCGAAATTTGCTGGACAGGCGACGTCGGACGCAGCTTCCGGCAACTTCTTGCCGAAGCGCTCGAGTCGCTCAATTCCTATTGCGAGGAAGCCGCCCCGGTTGATATCACCTACTATCACGAGGACGGCCGGGACGAATTTGACGTGATCTTTGTCGGCCCCTCACCCGAATCGATCGACCGCGCACGCCGGCAGCGGATGATGGAAGACCTGCAACACGTTCTGTCGCGCGACTTCGATGATGCCGAGATCAACCAGGTGCTCAATCTGGTGAACCAGATGTTCGACCGGCGCTGGGAAAGCGGGCGCCGAACGGGCGAAAAACCTTCGACGGAAACACCAACTATTCCAGTGCGGCGCAGACATTTGCATTGATCGCCTGATGTCAGCCGGTTTCACCTGCAATAGCAGTTTTTTTGCGCGGAGTAGTCAATGAACAGATGGCCATCAGCGCGTTTCACAACCAATGTGATTAAAGGATAGTTCGCCGTGCATACGACCTTTCGGCTTTTGCTCGCGATTTTGGTACTGCCGGCCTTTGGCGCCCTGGCAGCGCCCCTGCCGGAAACAACGCCTGAAACAGCGGGCCTTTCATCCGATCGCCTCGCACACCTGACTTCGACACTCAGTGCGGCGATCGAATCCGGCGAACTGCCAGGCGCCGTGATCATGATTGCGCGGGACGGCAAGCTTGTTTATTCGCAATCACTGGGGTGGCAGGACAAGCCGGGTGGCGTGGCGATGCGCGACGACTCCATATTCCGTATCTACTCCATGACCAAGCCGATTGTCAGTGTCGGGGCAATGATGCTGGTAGAACAGGGAAAACTGTCGCTCGATGAACCGGTGTCCAAATACATCCCGGCATTCAGTGACATGAAGGTCAGCGTCGAACCGTCGGACGCGACCGAAAATGCGGCACCAACCATCGTTGATGCGGACCGTCCGATCACCATTCAGGACCTTCTGCGCCATACATCAGGATTGACCTATCAGAGCACCGGCACCCCGACGGAGGTCAAGCGGCGCTACAAGCAGGCGAACATATTCTCGCAGCACTGGACGCTGGAGGACTTCGCCAACACGCTCGCGACCCTGCCACTACAGTATCAACCAGGCACAACCTGGGAATATGGCCACTCTACCGACATCCTGGGCCGCGTTATTGAAGTCGTCACTTCAATGCCGCTCGACCGTTATCTCGAACAGTACATCTTCGCGCCACTGCGTATGGAGAACAGCGCTTTTCGCGTCGCACCTGCAAAACACGGTCGGATCGCAGAACCGATTCCGGACAAGTACACCGGCAAAACGCCAATGCTCATCGATGTGCGCGATCGCGTCACCTTTCTTGCCGGTGGCCATGGTTTGACATCGACGGCGGGCGACTATCTGCGCTTCAGTCAGATGTTGCTCAACGGCGGCGAATTGGACGGAGTGCGCTTGCTGGGCCCGAAAACCGTACGCTATATCGCATCCAATCATCTCAACGAAACCATTTCGAAAGGCCATTACTACATCCCCGGACCCGGCTACGGTTTCGGGCTGGGCTTTGCAACCCGCCTTGAGTACGGACAGTCCAACTGGCCTGCGTCGGTTGGCGAATTCTACTGGGGCGGTTACGCCGGCACGTATTTCTGGATCGACCCGGAGGAACGCCTCGTCGTGTCCTACATGTCGGTTGAACCGCTACGACGGCAGCACTACCGTGTTCTGCTGCGCAATCTGGTTTATCAAGCGATCATGGAATAGTCTGCACGTGCGCCGAGAGATTGTTATCGCACTACTTGCCGGCGCGACGCTGTTATCAGCCGGGGTGGCGCCAGCGCAGGAGCACAACCCCAGAGGGCAAAGCGAGTCGATTCTGCTGGTGGCAGCTCGCCACCTCCATGATGTCAGCTTCGCGCGCAGTGTCGTATTGGTGATGTTTCCAACCGATACCGGGCCAAGCGGCGTGATCCTAAACCGGCCGACGGACATGATGCTGCGCGACGTCTGGCCCGACCAGCCAGACCGGCAGGGACGCACCGACACGCTGTACGTCGGTGGCCCGGTACAACCGGACGGCTTGCTGTTCATGTTCCGGATGACACCGCCGCCGGAACGCGCCTGGTGGACGGTAGACGACATCTATTTCAGCGGCGACGGTGAGCTGCTTTCAACCCTCCTTGAACAGCCTGCGGACAAGACAGGTCAGCGCTTTTTCGCCGGATACGCCAGCTGGGCGCATGGCCAGCTCGAGCGCGAGATCGAGCGCGGCGACTGGCACGTCCTCAACGTCGATCCGGAAATACTGTACGACACCGAACTGGACAGTCTCTGGTGGCGAATGTACCAGCGCGCCACCTTACCGCGCGCAGCAACGCCCCCCGTCACACAGCCGGTCGCGCGAAAACATCTTGCCGGCACGCCGGAACCGAGCCAGCGCGAACCGAATCCTCTCTAACCAAGGAAAGAAAATACGATGGAAGATGCCTTGTTCTCCGTAACCGATCAGGTCGTGGTTGTCCCTGGCGGCAGCCGCGGCATCGGCCGGGCCCTTGCCGAAGGCTTTGCCGAACGCGGCGCACAGGTTGTCATTGCCGGTCGTGATGCGACCACTCTTGAGACAACAGCCGGTGAAATCTCAACCGGGCCGAAACCGGTCAAACCGATCGTATGCGACGTCGCCAAACCGGACGATATCGCCCGACTGGCAAAATCAACCCTGTCCGCATTTGGCAGGATCGACACGCTGGTCAGTGTCGCCGGCGTCAACAAGCGAATGAAGGCTGAGAATTACACGAACGAAGAGTATGACTGGATCATGGACATCAACCTTCGCGGCAGTTTTGTGCTGGCCCAGACCATCGGCAAACACATGCTTGAACGCAAATCCGGCTCTATTATCAACATCGACTCGTTAAACACCTATGCCCCTCTCACCGGTGTCACACCTTATGCGATGAGCAAGGCCGGCGTACTGATGATGACCCGGTCGCTGGCAAACGAATGGGGGCGCCACGGAGTGCGCGTCAACTCGATCGCGCCCGGGTTTTTCCCGACAGCCCTGTCGAAAAAACTCTGGGCCGAGGAAAAGATGCGCGACTGGGGCACACAGAACACGCCCCTCGGGCGGCTCGGCGATGTCAAGGACCTGGTCGGCGCAGCCGTTTTTCTGGCGTCAGAAGCAGCGGCATTCATCACCGGCCAGACCATACGGGTTGATGGCGGCATCACCGCCGGAATGAACTGGCCGATTGAGTTATGAGAGGCAGGTACTTGCGAACGAGATAAATTCGAACCAGATACTTGCGAAGAACTGCGGCCGATTTCCAGCCATCCTGACGCGAGCCCGGTGATAGCGCTCAGGCCGTTGGTTGAATAATGAGCAAGAGATCGTCGCGCTCAATGACATTACGGCTGGCCTCCCAGAACCCAACCGGTTCTCCGCCCCGGTAAAGCCGCACAACGAGGCCGCCGTCGAGATCGCGCATTGATTTTCCGACTTCCTCCGGCGTCGCAACGCGTTCTACCAGCGCCACCCTGCCATCGGAGGTAAGCAGGTCCAGCACGTAGTCCGTCAGGTAGTTGTTTCCAACCGCTTCGGCCAGCAGATAACCGCCTGCTTGCGACGGCATGACGGTCACATCCGCACCTGCGCTGCGCAACAGCTTGACGTTTTCGTCCTCCATGACGATGGCAACGATGCGCACCCGCGCGTTCAGGTTCCGCACAGTCAATACGGAAAGAACACTGGTATCGTCACGGCCAATACACACCAGGACTGCCCGCGCGTTCTTGATGCCCGCATCGATCAGAATGTTCTCACGGGTCGGATCTCCATGCAGGCCGACGTAACCGAGATTGGCCGCATCGTGCACGCAACTGTCAGATATGTCGATGACGACTATATCCTCCATTCGCGTGCCCTTGCTGACGACTTCCCGGGCGGCGACCCGCCCGGTCTCGCCAAACCCGATAATAATGACATGATCGCGAAGGCGATCCCTGAGTTGCGCCATGCGGTAGTCCTCCACAACTTTCTGTATCACCAACTGATATGCGGTTCCCAGAAAGACAAACCAGATGAAGATACGTATCGGGGTAATGAAGAGCGCGTCGATGACGCGTGTGTGCGGCGCGATAGGCACAATGTCACCATAGCCCACTGTCGTCACCGTGATCATCGCAAAATACACCACGTCGGCAAACGACACATGCCCGTCATGATGATCCACCAGGCCGCCCCGATCGAACCAGAGCACCGTGATAACGCTGGCGAACAGGAACAGGATCAGCAGCACCCGGTTAACCAGCATCCGCTCGTGGCTCACCGGCGCCTTGACGTACAGGACCGGTTTGCGGCGCACGGGCAGCAGCCTCGCGGACCAGCTTCGAATCGGATTATCTGGCATGCTTTGCGTTAGGGATTCCTCAGGCGCATCATAATCCAAGAGTGAAACTGTCACGACAATCCCGCAATCAAAGAGCGGTCGCTTTCGCCGTCCTTACCGGCGCGCTAACGACATTCGCGGTGACCGGGAACGCGCCCGCGGATGAAAACAATGATGCGTCCGCCTATTCACGCCCCCTGCCACATCTGGAAAAGGCCGAATTACAGACCTTTGCCGCGGGCAAAGCGGAGTTCGCAGCCCGCTGGGTGCCGCCGTTCCTGAGTGGCGGTCACTGGGGGCGGGGCCCCCAGTCCAATGCGCAATCATGCCTGGAATGCCATCCGCGCAATGGCCGGGGCCGGGCGCCAGATGACATGGGCGAAGCACCGGTCTCACTCGTGCTCCGGCTGGCCGTGCCCGGCGAGGACAATGCGGGCCGCCCTCGCCCGCATCCCGCTTACGGCACGCACCTCAACAGACACGGCGTCCTCGGCAAACTCCTCGAAGAAGGTGATTTCGACATCACGTATCGCTACCGGGACGTGATGCTGGCGGACGGCAGCAAGATCGAGTTGCGCGTTCCCACCGTGCGCATTACAGCACTCTGGTACGGACCACTCGACAAGGACACCATCGTGTCACCCCGTATCGCACAACCGGTTTTCGGACTTGGCCTCCTCGAAACCGTTTCCGAAGCGGCGCTCGCCGATATCGCCGCGCATCAGCGTCGCATCGGTTTCAATGGCCGGCTCAACCGCGTGCGCGATGAACTGACCGGAAAACGCGCTGTGGGGCGCTTTGGTCACAAGGCAGTCCACCCGAATCTGGAACAACAGGTCGCCGCAGCCTTTCACGAAGAAATCGGTGTGACCTCCAGCCTCTTCCCGTGGGAACAATGCTGGCCAGTTCAGAGCGAATGTTATGAACTTGAGCGCCTGTCCGGATACGAAGCAAAACCTCAGCAGCTTGCCGTGATTACGGATTATCTTCGGATGCTCGCTCCCCCGCCGCAACGCAGAGGCGATGACGCGGAGGTGGTGCGCGGTGCCAGATTGTTCGACAAGGCACGTTGTTCCGTGTGCCACATGCCGGAACTGCCGGCAACATCTCACCTTTCGGGACAGCGGTCACGCAGCGCCACGATCCGGCCTTATACCGATCTGCTTTTGCACGACATGGGCGAAGGGCTGGCGGATGGACGGCGAGAGTTCCTGGCCGGTGGCCGGGACTGGCGTACGCCACCACTGTGGGGCCTTGGTCTGCGCGGGCAGGTCAACGGCAACCTGTTACACGACGGTCGCGCGCGCAACGTCCCCGAAGCGATCATGTGGCACGGCGGCGAGGCGGACGTTTCACGCCTTGCGTTCAGCAACATGGACCGAAGCCAACGGCAAGCCATGCTCCGATTCCTGGATTCACTCTGAGTCGGCAGCAATGTGACCAACCGGGATACCATCCAGTGCTTCGCACGGCAGTTATGACAGGCCATGCGCTCCACTGGTAAACTCGCGACACTCAATCCTTACGGCAGCGAAATGCAAATCGACATTTTCTCTGACGTCGTTTGCCCATGGTGTTTCATCGGCAAACGTCACCTCGAAAGCGCTCTGGCGCTGTACGGCGCCCAACACCCGGATGCGGTCTTGCCCAAAGTGGTGTGGCATCCGTTCCAGCTCAATCCGCAGCTACCCGTCGAGGGTATGCCGCGCGGGGACTACACTTCAGCGAAATTCGGCGGCGCTGAACGCGCTCGCGAAATTTATGCCCGTGTCGCTCAGGCGGGCACCAAGGCAGGCATTGAATTCCGGTTCGACGACATTCGTGTGCAACCAAATACGGTTGATGCGCATCAGCTGATTCTGCTGGCCGGCGCTTTCGACGCGCAGGATGGCGTGGCCGAATCGCTGTTTACCGGATACTTCCTTGAGGGCTGCGATCTGAGTCAACGGCAGACCTTGCTCGATCTCGCAGAGCGCGGTGGATTACCGCGAGCCGAAAGCGAGAACTGCCTTGAGACACAACAGTTACGCCCGCAAGTAGAGGAGCAAGATCAGCAAGCGCGCTCGCTTGGCGTGGAAGGCGTGCCATTCTTCGTTTTCAATCAAAAACTCGCCGCTTCCGGCGCCCAACCTCCGGAAGTGCTGGCTGACGCAATGGGGCAGGCTGCTTCGATGCCCGAGATTGAAACGGAAGCCTGAAACATTTCAGTCGAACTGGCGATGCTGCCTGATGCAATGCGGTCTTCCCTGGCGGGACGGTACTACGGCACCCCGAATGCCCGGCTCCGCCTTACCGGGATGAACGCGACCCGGGACGGCTTGACGGGCACAGAACGGGGCTCAAGCCTTACCCGCCTGGCACGCGCGTGTTTTGCACTGCTGGGTCTGTTGCTATCCGCGCTCAATGCTCCTGCACAGGCACAGACCGAACCGCTGTTCGAGGCCATCGACTTGTCCGGCAGGGCGGGTCTTGGCCTCGCCATCGAGTCAACCACCTCCCCGTATGAAGGGGTGGATCAAGTGAACGACCTGCTGCCCTTGTACCTGTACGAGGGGGACGTGTTTTACATTCACTCTTATCGGGCGGGCTTCAAGCTGCCGAGAAGGGGCAATCTGAAACTCGATCTGTTCGTCAAGGCGCGATTCGAGGGGTTTCCATACGACCAAACCCCGGCAAGTCTGGCCGGCATGGAACAGCGTAATCCGGGCCTCGACGGTGGTATCGGCGTGCATTACGCAAGCCCTGTTGGCGACTTCAAGGCGGAGTATCGCCAGGACATTTCTGACACGTCGGATGGTGCGGAGCTGATAGCCGGTTACGGCCTGACATCGGTTCACGGCCGCTTTCTCTGGCACCCTTACGTGAGGTTGTCTTTCAGGGATTCGGACCTCAACGACTACTACTACGGTGTGCGACCGGACGAGGCGACGGCCCAGCGCTCTGCATATGAGGCCGGTGGCGGACTCAACATCGGATTCGGCTTGTATGGCCGTTACAAACTGAGCAGCAACTGGAAGCTGGTGGCTGGCGTCGGTGGGGAGAAGCTTTCCTCGGAGATAGAAGACAGCCCGATTGTCGACAAGTCGTGGCTGGTTTCCGCTTCCGCCGGCATTCTTTATGATTTTCAGGATGAGCCCGTTCTTTGGACGCAGCGCAAACCCGTCATTGTTCGCGTGTTTTATGGTGCATCGACCGATTGCATTCTTAACAAGATCATTACGTTCCAATGCGCGTCCATTTCGACGGACGATAACAGCCGCATCACCGGCGTGCACCTTGGGCGCACCTTCATGGAGCGGGTCAACGACTGGCCTCTCGATTTCGTCGGCTATGTGGGCGCACTGTACCGGGATGACGGCGACTTCCAGAAAGACAGCTGGCAGGTTGATGCCTACATGAAACCCTATTGGTACGGGTTTCCGTGGTCGAACACGCTGCGCACTCGCATCGGCTTCGGCATCGGATTGTCCTATGCGTCGCGTGTTCCCTATGTCGAGGAACGCGACCAGACGGCCAAGGGGGAGCCCACCTCCAAGCTGCTCAACTATCTGGATCCGAGCATCGAGATCAGCATCAGCGATCTGTTCCGGCCCGAGCGACATGAACCGGTCTGGCTCGGTGTGGGCGTGAGCCATCGCTCGGGGGCATTTGGCAGCTCGCAACTGCTGGGTAACGTAGACGGCGGATCGAATTACCTCTACCTGAGCCTTGAAAGCAGTTTCTGACAAGCTGCCCGACTGGGGAGCAGCCTAGAAAAAGTACCTGCCGTAGAGCATTAAGCCGGTGAGTTGGAACTTTAACTCACCATTGAAATCGATGAGACCGGCATCCGCATCGGCCTCAACCCGATAGTTGATCGCATTGACGCCAGCACCGATACCGAAATTCTTCCACGGGACATACTCGACAGCCAGAACAAAATCGCCCAGCCTCCCGGTATAGTTGTCGTACTCGAGATAGAAAAAGTTGACGTCCGCCTTGAGCCGCCAGCGCTGTGTCATCAACACTTCTGCGCGCAGACCCACCATCGGCAACGGCGCAGTAAAGTCCTCGTCCTCCTCCTTTTGATTGCCGGAATCGGATACCTTCAAGGCCACCCCTGTCGTATGCAACCCGATAGAAGCCCCGAACCGCACACGGTCATCCATCAAAAAATTGTACACATAATCGGCGTTCGCAAACTTCATGTCGAATTGCGTCACGACCCCGGTGCCAGCCGGGAAAAAATTATCGCCGATCTGCAAGTCCTGACTAAGCACCTTGTCGCCGGTACGCCGCGAATCGAAATAGTGAAACTCGACCTCGTGGCGACGCGTCTGGCCAAACCGGTAACGCACATCGATCCGGTAGGTTCCAAAACTTTGCTCCACACCCAGCACATCCTCCATGTCGACGACCGCACCCACGCCGAGTGTCTTGGAATTGACCTGAATGCTGGTGTCGGACTCGGTGATGAAACCACCCACCGCAATGCTGAATTTTTCCCAGGGCAGGTCGTCGTCCTGCGCACAGGCACCACCTGCGAATGCCGCAAGAACCGCGGCCGCAAGCATGGAAACGAGAAATCCACGCATACCCGCTACCCTTTCAAATCTGTCGGAAAATTCAGCGCCAGACAATGGTCATGCGGACGCACCCGATACCCGCCTCGATCTTTTCTGCAGCGGGTCACGAGGGTGACGGAATCCGACGAGGTCATTACAAAGGCAAGCCAGCGAAAGCAAATGGCGGCAGCACGAATGAGGAAAAAGAGTACCGGGCAACGCGACTCTTCAAATCACTTGTGCTAGACAAAGCTCTGCGCCCTCGCAGCACGTGCGTCACTGGTCCATTGGCCACATCTTGGCATGGCGTACCAGAGCACGGCACGGCCCGTACAGCAAGTCGATCAAATCAGGCTGCCCTTCCCGGTCGCAGAAAATTATGCCCGGACCTAGAAAAAGTACTTGCCGTAAAGCATGAATCCGGAGAGCTTGAACTGGATTTCACCATTGAGCCCTACGACACTGCCGCTGTCGTCCGCATCGACCTGGTAATCGATATTGTTGAAACCGGCCCCCAAGCCGAAGTGTTTCCATGGACGATACTCAATCGCAATGAGGGAATCGGACAATCTGCCCGTATAGTTGTCGTACTCGAGATAGAAAAAATTGACGTCCATCTTGAGCCGCCAATTTTGTGACAGAATCACGTCCGCCCGCAATCCCACCATCGGCAACGGTGCGGTGAAACTCTCATCCTCTACGCTCGCCCCCGCTGTTGTGTCGATCTTGAGCCCAATTCCTGTTGTGTGCACCCCTCCTGATACACCGACGCGAACACGATCATCCATCAGAAAGTTGTAAACGTAGTCCACGTTCGCGAACGTAAGATCAAAGTCGGTGTTGACACCGGTCCCGGCCGGAAGAAGCGTGTCGCCGATCTGCAAATCCTGATCCAGTGTTCTGCTACCGGAGCGCCTGGAATCAAAGTAATGGAACTCGATTTCGTGCCGACGGCTCTCGCCAAAGCGATAATTCATATCAACGCGGAAGGTGTCGAATTTACTATCAACCCCTAATCCATTTTCGAGATCGATAACCGCGCCAACCCCGAGCGTTTTGGAATTGA
>DATKYN010000229.1:0-9384 GCA_035528435.1 Burkholderiales bacterium | reverse complement strand
CGTCACTTCAAAATTCAAACGCAGGCTGCGTATATCCAGGTTGACCGTGCCGAACAGCGTGGTCTCGCCGTCGATCACAACACTCTTGGTATGTAGCAGTCCACCGTGAAATCGCAGAATGCGCACACCCGCGCTCAGCAGTTCATCGTTATAGGCGCGGCTGGCATAACGCACCAGTACGGAGTCGACGCGCTCGGGAACGATCAGCGTCACGGCGACACCGCGCCTTGCCGCAGCCTGAAGAGCGCCAATCATTGCCTCATCGGGCACAAAGTAAGGCGTCGTCATAATGAGCTCGTGACGTGATGCGTAAATCGCCGTCAGCAAAAGCTGATATATCGCGTCGCCTTCGTATCCTGGCCCCGAAGGCAGTACCTGTGCAATCGCCTGCCCGGTAGCTGCCGGCAAATCGGCCTCGCTCTCGGGAATCAACCCGTCGAGCGTCTCCCCGGTTTCGATCAGCCAGTCCCAGACAAATACCAGTTCCAGCAACTTCACCGCCGGACCACTCACACGCACCATCGCGTCAACCCATTCGCCGACACCGACGCCTTGCTTGAAGAAACGCGGGTCGACCATGTTGAGGCTGCCGGTAAACGCAACGCATCCGTCGATGACGACGATCTTGCGATGCAAGCGCAGATCGACACGCACAAACAGACTTCGCAGCAGACTCACCGGCAACGCCTCAACCACCTCGACTCCGCCTTGACGCAGCTCCGTGACAAGGCCGCTGCGCAAGAATGCGGCGCTACCGACGGAATCGACCAGCACACGACATCTCACGCCGCGGGCTTCCGCGCGAATCAGGGCACGCGCGACATCATCGGTCAATCCACCGAGATGCCAGATGTAGAACTCAAGGTCGCAGGTCCTGACGGCGCGATCAATCTCTTCGACAATGGCTCGCAGGGTTGCATCAGCGCCGTCGATGAGATCCAGCTCGTTGCCGTCAAGCGCAGGCATACGCACACTGCCTTCAACGAGCCGCCGCAGCGTTTCCCAGGCAACGGAGCCATCATCGGGCACCGACGGTGATGCCGACGCGATGTGCGTCAGCCAGTTCTGTAGCGGCTGACGCAACGCTTCGGCGCGCCTGGCGCGTTTGCGCCCGAGCGTGCGCTCGCCCATCAGCAAGTACAGTATTGCCCCGGCGTAAGGCAGTACCATCACCAGGATCAGCCACGCCAGTGATGCGCCCGGCGGACGCCGCTTTACAATAACGCGCAACGAAACGGCAATAACAACGAGAACGTGGAAATAGCCGAGACCGAGTGCAATCAGTTCTGCTACCGACATGTTTAAGTCAGTTCAACCCGGGCTGGAACTGCAAGAAGATATTTCGCGGCGAAGACACGCAGTACGCACAGGAGCGCCAAATCGAATTACTGTGCAACGGCCTGACCAGTTCCTGCCCAAAACCGCGATAAAGGAGCATATGCGACGACCAATCAACCCGGCTACCGCTACGGATTCGATACGCTTTCCATCGCCAGCCAAGGCTACCCCGGAGCGGCAGTGACGATATAACCGCCGGACTTTTCATCACGCTCGAGGCTGACAAGCCCGCGTGCCTGCGCATCCTCCAACAGGCCGCTGAAACTCTTGTAGCCATGATAGGACTCGTTGAAACCCGGGTTACGCCGCTTCAATGCCTGCTTGATCATCGAGCCCCAGATTCTTTCGTCACCTCCACGCTCCGCAAGCAGCGCTTCAAAAGTGCTCAAGACGAGATCGATTCCTTTTTGAGATCCGTCTTCCGGCGCCTCTGCTTCGACAGCATCCTTCACTTCCTTTCTGTCACGGGAAGCCTTATTCGAAGGCTTGCGCCGCGCTGTACCCTTGCGCGGTTTGTCGCGCACCAGATCGTCGTAGAAAATGAACTCGTCGCAATTGGCGATCAGCAGATCCGACGTCGAGTGCTTGACTCCTACTCCGATCACCTCCTTGTTGTTTTCGCGCAATTTGGACACCAAAGGCGAAAAATCGGAATCGCCGCTGACGATCACAAAAGTGTCGACGTGCGCCTTCGTATAACAAAGGTCAAGCGCGTCAACGACCATCCGGATGTCTGCCGAATTCTTGCCCGATTGCCTGACATGCGGAATCTCGATGAGCTCAAAAGCCGCTTCGTGCATCTGCGGCTTGAAGTCCTTGTAACGGTCCCAGTCGCAATAGGCCTTCTTGACGACAATGCTGCCTTTTACCAGAAGCCGCTCAAGCACCTTCTTGATATCGAACTTGCTGTATTTGGCTTCGCGCGCTCCGATCGCAATATTCTCGAAATCGCAGAACACAGCCATGTTGCGCTCCTGCTGGTCAGCAGCCATTCATCCCCCTGTAAACAATCTTATGCCGCGCGTGCGAAAAATTCGCTCACTTCCGCGGTAAATCGCTCGATATCCGCCGAATCAACATCCAGATGCGTCACCAGGCGCACCGTCGCCGAGTTGCCGATGAGCACATCCCGACTGGCGAGGTAGGCACACAGTTGCGACGACTGGTCCGGGTCGATATCAACAAACACCATGTTGGTTCGCGCGTTGCCGCCCTGCACTTCGACCTGCGGCACACGCTTCAGCGCCTCCGCCAGCCGGCCAGCATTCTGATGATCTTCCTGCAAACGCTCGACATTATTTTGCAGGGCGTAGATGCCGGCCGCCGCCAGCATCCCGGCCTGACGCATGCCACCGCCCAGTACCTTGCGCCAGCGCCGTGCTTTCACGATCAGGTCCCTTGGCCCGCACAGCACGGATCCGACGGGCGCCCCCAGCCCCTTGGAAAGGCAGACGGAAACCGTGTCGAACTGATCGCTGATGTCACTGACCGGCACTTTCAGCGCGACCGCCGCATTAAACAGCCGGGCGCCATCCAGATGCAAGGCCAGACCGGTACGCTCACAAAAAGCGCGGGCCTGTTTCAGGTAGGCAATCGGCAACACCTTGCCGCCCTGGGTATTTTCCAGGCAGAGAAGGCGCGTGCGGGCAAAATGTGGATCGTTTGGTTTGATGGCCGCTTCGACCCGCGACAAATCGAGCGTGCCGTCGGCCTCATAGTCCAGCGGCTGCGGCTGGATACTGCCGAGAACTGCGGCACCGCCGCCTTCGTATTTATAGGTATGCCCCTGCTGACCCACGATGTATTCGTCACCGCGTTCGCAGTGCGACAGCAACGCCAGCAAATTGCTCTGTGTCCCGGTCGGAACAAAAATCGCTGCCGGTTTGTTCAGCATTTCAGCGGCGAGCGCCTCGAGACGATTCACCGACGGGTCTTCACCGTAGACGTCGTCCCCAACCTCGGCATCAACCATGACCTCGCGCATCTGCCGCGTCGGCCGGGTAACGGTATCACTACGCAAATCAATCACTTTGTTCATTGCCCTGACTCTCTCGGACACGTTTCGATCTGAGCTGGCCTCCCGGAAAAGAGTCCGGTAGCCAACGCCGCCAGCGCTGCGATGTTACCCCAGCCAACAACCACACGCACGCACACCCTTCGCTTCGTCCGGTCGCCCCGAAACACCTAGTGCAGGGTGCTGAGCGCCTCGCGCATCACCGGCATGGCTGCACTGCGTAAACTGTCCGGGTACTCCCGTGAGAAAGCATCTATACGCACCAGCGCTTCGCTCAGATAGATCCTCCGCTGCGCTTCACCGGTCTCGAGACTCGCAGCCCTGGCATACAGTATCGCCGCAATGAACCTGACCTCTTCCAGGTCGGGCTCGGTGTTTACACTGTCATTGAGCTCGTCCGCCAGGTAAATCTGTTCTTGCAATTGCGTCATGCTTTGCGTCGTCTGCAGCGGGTCGACATCAAAACTGTCGTAAAACTCCCCGCGCAGCAAACGCAGACGTGCCTCTCTGGCGAGCACGCGATTCAGGCCCAGTTCCAGTGCAGACCGATAGTACCCGGAGTTCGCGATAAACAATCGACGTTCACCGGAATACGATAGCGGCGTGCCTAATTTATCGAGTTCGGCAACGAGGTAGTTCGATGCCAGACCCTGCACTTTACCGTGAACTGCAAGATCCCGATTGAGGTAGCCCCGAATCTCATCGAGCATGACACCGATGCGCAATAGTGCTTTGGCGCGCTCTGGCTTTTCCGTTTCCTCGACACTCTGTTTCTGCCACTTCGTTGCCTTGTTCAGATAGCCCTCGGCAAGCTCTGCGGTAATCAGGTCGTGCCCGAGCACGGGCCCGAAGAGGGCCAGCAAGACCAACAACAGCAGCGTCCTCAATCCTGTTCCTCCAGGGGTTCGCCTCTGGCAAATGCGGCGGCACCGTCGTGCAACGGTACCTCTGCACTTTTATCGGACCAGTCCGGCATACGCGCCCCCAGCTCGCCACCGTTCTCGACCAGAGCGGCCGTGACCAGCCAGGCATGGTGTCGCGGAAAAGACGCAACGCTCACCAGCAGGTAATCGTCGATGGCGACCAACGAGCGCAGTTGTCCACCCTCAAAATCCCGGAACGCGCCGCGGCGCTGATACAGGTCCGCAGCCTGTTCGGCGCGCATCACGGAGAGAACGGCCTGCCCTGTCGTCATCAGGCTCGCAACGCGCTGCTCGTCCGGTGCACGCGCGACCATTGCATTTGCTTTCGGCAACACCAGATCGAAGGTCTCGACGACTCCCTCCGCAATCACATCGGAAACCGGATCAGTGCGTGTCGAGTGCACGAGCAAAAAGCGTTGCCGGAGAATTTTCCACTGACGATAAGGTGTATGCGCATTGCCTGTCCGGACGAACGGCGCACTCAATGCGCAGCCCAGTACCAAACGAAAAAACGCGCGTCGTTTCATGGTCGCTTCAACTTGTGGCCATACAGGCTCAAGCCGGAAAACAAACAGGGCGGGAAGATCCCGCCCTGGAGAAAGAAACCCGTTTTCAACATCCGCTCACTCGTCAAAGATTTCCAGCGGACAAATGGTCGATACCGCATAGTTGGGCAAGTCGACCAGGTTACCAATCCGGACATCGCAGGCGACACTGGTAATCACGTAAGCCTGTTGCCGTGTGAACCCCCTGGTGTTGACCAGCCAGCCGATCATCTCGATCAGCGAGGCGCGCGCCGCCGCGGTGAGATCTTCCGAAAGATTGGAGAGCGGTGTCAGCTTGGCACTGTCGAGATAAGTCGTATACGGCAGATCGGCTCCGGCGTCCTTGATTGGATAGCCCACGGTGGCGTAGAAGCGATCCGGCTCAAGCGCCTTGATCTGCGACCCGCCTTCAAAATGCGGGCCCGACTTGATCATCGATGCCATGCCCTTGCGAATTTCGGTGCGCACCGTGACCTTGCCACCAATCTCGATAGCGGTGCCGGCCACTTCGCCATCACCCTGCGCGTAGTGCACGTCACCGACAAACAGGCCGCATCCATCGACATAGCACGGCAGCAGCAGCGTCGTTCCGACAACCATCTGCTTGATGTCCATGTTGCCACCATTTTCACGCGGCGGGATGGTCCGTAAACACTCGGTTCTGTGCGAACCGTTGGGACCGCAAACAGACGCCGGTCGGGCGCCTGTTGGCTGAGGTGGAAGGGCGATACCGCCGGCCGCGCCGAGCTGGGTTTCACGCGCCAGCCAGGCCTGCACTTCAGGCTTGCCTGGTAAGGTTCCGACCGTGCCCATGAACGCATTCATCGGGATCCGAACGCCGGGAATCTGATCCGATACGGCTTCAAGGCGATTGACTTTCCAGTTCGCAACAAACGGGTCCGGGTACAGGTCGCGCAGAAAACCAAAACCGGGAACGATGGTCGTGTAGCCGTACTCGTCGGGCTCGACATCGATCAGGGTCACTGCCAGCACATCGCCGCGTTCGGCGCCTTCGATGTGCACCGGCCCGGTAATCGGGTGCACCAGATTCAGATCAATCGCCAGCACGTCCTTTGGCTGGGAGTTGACGTTCAGATCGGAATCGAGCGCATCACGCGTTTCATACCGAATCAACTGCCCGGGCCTCGCCCTTGCCACAGGCTCGAACGCGTAGTGATAGCGGTTCATGCAGTTGGGGTCGTCCGCGCAGTGGTCGCCACGCTTCTTGACTTCGACGATAGACTGCGTCTTCACGTCGGTGGTGTCTGCGAATGCCGCAGTAGCAAGCATTACGAACGCCCCCGAGCAAATCAGTGACAGCGATCTATTCATCATCTCAACTCCCTTCCGGGTTCCCGGGTTTGATACGCATTCTGTAGAACCGGGTTTGATCCTGTTGCAATCACCCCGGCCGGAACTGCCATTTCGTGCGGTGTAAAAACTATCCTGTGTTGCGCCACTGTTGTCAATGAACGTTTTCAGAAACCCTGCAAGCGCTGACCGAGCCAATACAGACCGGCCACCAGCACTGCGCCTGAAATCACCAGAGACACACGCCGTTCGCTCTGCCCGGTTCTCTGAAAACCGGCAGCGGCCGCAATCCGGAATCCGGTCTGCCAGATCAGGATGGCCACCACCACAATCAGTAGCTGGCCGATTTCCACACCGATATTGAATGAGGCCAGCGCCAGCGCCAAGGCGCCTTCCGGCAAACCGTAGTCACGCAATACCGACGCAAATCCGAAACCGTGAATCAGTCCGAACAAAAACGTGAGCCACCAGCGATGGCGAATATCCTTTACAAAGAAGTTCTCGGCGGCGACATACACAATGCTGGCGGCAATCAGCGTTTCAACCAGTGCAGAAGGCAGGGACACAATTCCCAACACTGCGAGTGTAAGCGTAATGGAGTGGGCAATGGTAAAAGCGGTGACGACCTTTACCAGAGGCCAGAAGCGCCGTCCGAGCACAATCACCGCGAGCAGAAACGCGATATGGTCGTAGCCGATCGCAATGTGCTCGATGCCCGAAACGATATATTGCTGCATGGTCTGCCAGGCAGACGGTATCGACTCGGTGAGCGCCATCTGCGGTGCCTGAACACTCAGCAATCCGATGAATTTCCGGTCGCCGTCGACACTGACCATGTGCCGCGACGCCGGGTCGATCTCGTGAAACAGCGTGACGCGGTAGATCAGCTTCCCGTCACCCGGACATTGCCAACGCTGACCCAGCACGACGTGATCGTCCTTGGGTGCAGCCGAGGTCCATTCCGGCCGGCATGGCACGGCGCCCTCGCTGCCCAGCCGGACGTGATCGGCCACATAGCGCTGCACGGCGTCGAGTTGTTTCGATAGTTGCGCCGGGTCCACTTTCCCGTCGGCCGCCGTCAGCAACGCACCCGTTGCAACGTTCAAATCGATCGCGTTGAGCTCTATCTGCGCCGAGATCTCAGCGCCGCTGATGCTCATTCTCGTGCTCGACAGTTTGGTCTCGTGCGCCAGCGCATTGCCGACGCCCCACGCGCCGGAAAAAACGACGCTCACAAGCAGCCAGACCACACGGAAAAACCCCGGGGCAAGTCCGGATTTATTCAAGCCGATCCCTCCAGTCATTTCGATTTACCTCGCTCACGCACTCACGAAGATCGGCAATCATATCGGATTTTTCTCAGGCAACATTTTGCAATTGCACAAAGATGTGAATCCCGTGAAAAGAATGCTGGCAAAAAAAAGCCGCCCCCAGGGGGGCGGCCCGATGCCGGGAGATAACTGGCCCTTTAACGGTCCTTGATCGACCAGAATGTTTTCGAGCGCACGTCCAGTGTGGGCGTTGGCGGTGTTTGTACGGAAGTACCCGACACCACACCCATGTAGTTCTTTCCGTTAAGACGCACGACCACCGGTGTCGGTGAAGGAAGATATCCACCACCCGGATAGATGACCGCGCGTGCGCTGATCTCGGTGCCACTGACCGTGGTGTTCGCTGCCGCCGCCGACAGGTAGTTGACCGCATACTGGCGCGCGACACCGAGATTACTGCCGCATACGCCCACACCCGCACTTGCTGAAGGTTGATTAGTGTTGAAGTAAGTCGCCTCGGACAGAGTCACCGCAGACGAGATTGCCTTTTCACCGGCCGCCAACGTGATCTTGTAACCGTACGCGTTGGAACCCGTCGCCGCGGTGGCATCGAACAGGTCCGACTCAACGACAGCCGTCCCTGTTCCCCGGTCCTTGAACATGTAGAACTGATTCGTCACCGTCGCATCGAAGGGATGCTCACGGTCACCGCTGCCCAACAGTACCGCCGAAAAATAGCCCCCGCCATCGTTTGCGAAGACCACATCCGGTGCTTGCTGGAACTTGCGCCTCTCGGCCGCTGTGTGTGCACCGATGGCAGCAACCTTTTGTACCGTCCAGTTTGCCGGATCAACATCGTTGAGATTGAGCCGCCACAGGTTGCCGCCATTGTCTCCAACGTAGCCGGTATCCTTGGTACCGTCCCGGTTCGTGTCGATGACAGACACATCAGACGAGACGCTGTAGTTCATGCCGGCAACAGTCAGATTGTGCGTGGCCCCGCTTACAGAAGCGCCTGCCTGCCACAGAAGGTTACCAGTAAAGGCGTCGACCACCATGACGCCACGCCCCATGCTGCGTGAAGTCGTCGTCGATGAACCGCCGCTCACGGTGCATGTCCCCGGCAGATACGTCACCGCGCCGCCGCTGGTCCAGGTCACACCACTGGCGTTGGACGCCGTTACCAGGCAAGGCATCACATCCTCAACCGCGGCGTCGTAGCCTGAACCCATGATCAGCACCGGATTCATGTAACCGGGAACGTTGGCAACCGTCGGTGCCGACCATGTCTGCCCCATCTCCGCGAACCCGGTCGAGTTATTGTCCCGGCGCCACAGCATTGCCGGGTTCGCCGGATCGCTCACGTCCAGAGCGTACAACAGGCGCCCTCCCCGGCGCATGCCGAGGTACAGGTACACCTTGTCACCATCGGCTGCAACCAGCGCGCCGTCGCCATTGATATCTTCCTGGTAGATGCCGACCGACCCGTCGACGAAGTACGGCTTTTTCTGCGCCGAACTGATCACCGGCGCATCGTCGCGCAAGCGCTTGAGTTTTCCAAAAAATTCTTTTGGAATAAAGCCCCATACTTCGGTGCCGCCATCGGTCCCTGTTCCGCCTTTTACCGCTCGAAAGACGCCGTCATTGGAACCGTAGAAGGCATACACGTCGTTCTCGTCAGCGGGACCGTTACGGCCATAGTTAATGACTGCCGGGCGTGAATGCAGTACATCCCCATGGACTGATGCCCGGATGTCACTTGTTTGCGTATTGGCGTTTTCGTCAAACTGATCTTCACCACGTACCCAGTCAATCAGGTCATTGCGTTCCGTCGCATTGGCGGCGCCCAGCGCAGCGGCGGAAATATCCGCATTGCTGGTATCGAACGGTGACAGCGACAACGCATCGCCAGTGGCACAGAACCCGCCGCTGCCATCGGTACACGTTAATAACTCGCGGCTGGTTTGCGACAGCGCGTAGTC
>DATKYN010000228.1:0-2522 GCA_035528435.1 Burkholderiales bacterium | reverse complement strand
GTCCCAGCCCGTCAGCTTGTCGTCCCATTGGTCAGGCTGGTTGCCATAGGTGTGGCGGGCAAACTCGATGTGCTGCGGGCCTTGCAGCACGTGTTCGACTTCTGCTGCAAGATCGACAGCGCGTTCGACATCCCATTGCGGCACCAAGCCCGCGTGCACCATCGCAAATTCACCTTCGTGATGGAACAGCTGGCGCGAGCGCAGCCACCCGAGCAGCTCGTCCCGATCCGGGGCATTGAGAATCTCGTCGAGCGTGTCACTCTTGTGAATGCGTCCGAACCCTGCGGCGGCGACGAGCAGGTGCAGATCGTGATTTCCAAGAACGGTGATTGCGGCGTCACCCAGGTCGCGCACAAATCGCAGCGTCTCAAGTGAGTCAGGACCGCGGTTCACCAGGTCACCGACCAGCCACAGACGATCGTTCTGCGAATTGAAACCGATCAGATCGAGAAGCTGCTGAAACGGCTGCAGACAGCCTTGTAAATCACCAATTGCGTACGTTGCCATGGTTTGCCGGGTAGCTTGAGTCTGGATTATCTTCCCATTGTCCCGGAATTTTCCGGTTCTTCGGGTTTCCGACTGCACCAACCGCGGCAGAGCATTCGGGATAGAGTAGAAACTACGAGCCAGAGTTGCCCACCAGTATCATAGGGTTGGTGCTCCCGAATGTGCTGAGAGAAGCTTTTGGAGAACAGGGTTTGGCCGACTTTGCACCAGGTTCAGACCGAATGACAACCATGAAGAATCAGGTTTTGCATCATCCATCGAGCTCTACGCCGGCCACCCGTTTTATCGTCCCAGCCGGCGTCACTGGTGATGCGCGTTTTGGGTAGCTGTCGCGTTCGAACGCTTTCGCCATGGCTGGCCGTAGCAATACTGCCGGCGTTCGCATTGATTGCTTACGCGCAGCCGGACGACGAGCAACAGCCTGCGGCCAAAACGGCGACCGAAGAAGCCGTTGCCGCTGATACCGACGGATCGCTCGACGATGCGAAAGGATCCATTGAGATTCAAGAGATCGAGCGCGGCTTCTCGTTGACACCGGATGTCCGTGCCGGGTATTCGGGATCGGACATTGACAACCAGGAGGGCAGCGGCGGCGAGGAAGACGTTTTGCGGGCCCGCTGGCGGGTGGAGGGGACGGTCGGTATTTTTCCATACCTCAGGGGATCGGTGCGAATGGCCGGTCTGTGCTCGGATGTCGAATGTGAGCCGAACTTCGTGCTAACCGATTATCTGCCCACAAGCAGCACCATGGAAGACGGCGACATCACACTGGACCAGGCGTATCTGCACTGGTACCGGCTGGACAAGTTCGACCTGGCCATTGGCCGATTGCAGACCAAGTTCGTGGCGCGCGGCGGCGTCTTTGCCAAATCGCTTGACCGCAATACCAGCAACAATACAAACGTCAACTGGACCGACGGGCTGCACGCCGCGTATCAAGCGAGGCGTGGCTGGACTTCCCATCTGATCGTTCAGCACAATGCACCGGAAGGGGCCACCGAAGTCCGACGCGGTCCGCTCGATTTCGACGACAGTGACGCTCGCGTCAGTTACTTTCTGGCGTTGGAGAATCTGGAGCGCACGCCATGGTTTCTGCAACGAGGTTTCGACATTTCTTATCTGCCGGCATCCTTGCTGAAGGATGGCACGCAATCCGGGCCGCGCGAAGACTATTACGGCATCGTCTTGAGAAGTTCAAACCGCTGGCCGGAACGCGATGAAGGCGTGCGACTTAGAGTGGCAAGTGAAGTGGGTTATGCACCCGAAACCCAGACACGTGACGCAGCCGGTTTGGCTGGTGACGGTGATGCCGATGGTCTGGCATGGAATGTCGCAATCAGTATCATGGATTTCAAACCCGATCACAGCGTGGGCGTGAATTACGGCCGGGTTGGTGCCGGTTGGCTGTTGTCACCCCAGTTCAAACAAAACGAATCGCTTGCGGAAATACGGTATCAGTGGCGCTGGGCCAAAAACCTTTCACTGGAGTTCCGTGTGCGTCGTCGCGCAGTGCTTGAACAACCGGTTTCGAGTGAACCGGAAGACAGTGATGTCGATTTTTTTGTTCGCGTAACCTGGGGAGGAACAATCTGGTAGCGAGCCTGTTGCCTGGCGCGACAAGGCGGGGGCACTGCAGGCAAGCCCCGTACTGTGGATCAATCGTAACGGACGCCAGCGGAGTGCTGGTTCCGGCAAGCCAGTAGTCGACCCGCGTCAGGGCCTGATTCCGTACTTCAGCGGCAAGCCGGGTGGTGGCGGCTTCACGTCCGGCCGCGGGAAAACCGCCGGGTCTCCCGGGAAGATCACCGGTGCGGGACCATCGATCATCTGCCGTGCTTCCTGTTCGCAGTCCACACCGCGGTTGTCGCGGCACCGCGCTACGTAGCGATCCAGGTCCGGCCTGGCTGCGGGAACCGCTATCGGTGTTACACCTTCGGGCGCCACCGGTTTACCGGGCGCGTCATTCGAACCCGTCGGTGGCATCGGCTGATCAATCTCTATCACATTGGGTCGCA
>DATKYN010000227.1:0-14466 GCA_035528435.1 Burkholderiales bacterium | reverse complement strand
ATCTTTCTGCTCGAGGACCTGGAGGAAACCGAAGCGGCGAGAATCTTGCTCGGAGGACTACTGACCAGCGGCACGGTCACCGATGAGCACGAAGTACGCTTCCTGATGGAGCGTCTGAAGGCAATGGAATCTGCCGATATTTCGTCAAAGGCGTCGAATCCATGACAATGGCGTGCGCTGGCTGAGACCCATACTCTGAGTTGCCGTCGACTCGGCGCAACGACCGCACACATCCGGGCAGACATGCAGGTAGACCGCAACCTGCTGTAATGATTTGATTTTATTCTCATCTGCTACCAAGCGTAAAGCACATTAGAAAAGCCCCGTCGGTAGAGAGCATGCCGCAGGCAAGCATTCGATCACATCTCGACAGATGGCACAAAACTGGCAGCAATCAAACGCACAACTCGCTTGGAGATAAAAAAATGCAACAAAAACAATCCGGATTTACCTTGATCGAAATTGCCATCGTGCTGGTCATCATTGGCCTGTTGCTCGGCGGTGTGCTCAAGGGCCAGGAATTGATTACCAGCGCCCGGGTGCGCAATCTGATTTCGCAACAAGACGGTGTCAAGGCCGCCTTTTTTGGATTCCAGGATCGCTTTCGCGCCTTCCCGGGCGATTACACCGGCGCGGTAGGCAACATCGCCAACATATCCATAGCTGCGTGTAATGCCGGCATCGGCAACGGTAACGGCCGCATTGAAGTCGGGGACGAAGCAAGACTGGCGTGGGAACACTTGTCAAAAGCCGGGTTCATTACCGGCACGTTCACCTGTGCCGCAGCCGACAGCGCAACTACGACGCCGACGAACCCGTACGGAATTTACCTTGAGGTCGTCTACGATGGCATCTACGGCGCAGGCACAGCTGCGGCGCCGTCGGCGCCGCGACACAATGTAAAGACCGGCGCACAGATTCCGGTAGAACTGATATCCGAAATGGATCGCAAGATCGATGACGGGACACCAAACACCGGTGGTTTCCAGTTCTCACGCTATCAAGGCAATGCGGCGGCTGCGCCCACCGATGGCAATGCGACAGCGCCGGCTTGTACCAGCGCCACAACGGCAACCGGGGCGTGGAACACTATCAACGGCAGCACCAACTGCGGTGGTGCCAGCCTGCTCTGAGAGCATGGAGACAAGATGCTACGGTGGGTTTGTGGGCCATTTGCCGACTTGCCCTGAACTGTAACTGTTCCGGAGCCCGCCCTGGCGGGCTCTTTTCTTTTGCTCGCCAGCCACGTTTCAGCCAGCTGTCTTCCTAGCCCTTGAGAAGATACATATCGGCCAGCACCAGCGATTCCTGCACCCCACGCAACACCACCACGTCACCTTCCTGCAGTCGGGTTTCAGGGTCGGGCGACTGGTTTCGAATATTGCGCTGACGAATGGCCGTTACCTCAACGTTAAAACGGTCCAGATCGAGGTCCTGTAATGTTCTGCCAATTGCCGCGGCACGATTCGCGATAAGCACCGAATGCAGTCTGACCTGCATTCGGTCTGTCGCGTCCTCGTCTTCGTCCGTGACGCCGTGATAGAAGCCACGAAACAAACCGTATCGCTCCTCACGCGTTTCGCGAATACGCTGTAACACCCGGTTAAACGGCACGCCCAGCAACATCAGTGCGTGCATGGCAACCATCAGGCTGCCTTCCAGTATCTCGGCAACCACTTCGGCCGCGCCCGCCTGTTTGAGCTGATCAATATCGCTGTCGTCCAGAGTGCGCACAATGACCGGCAACCCCGGCCGCAACTCCTGAACAAGGCTGAGAATGCGTAATGCCGAAGTTGTATCGGCATAGGATACAACCAGCGCATTCGCACGCAGCAGGCCGGCCGCGATCAGCACTTCGCGACGCGCCGCATCACCAAAAACCACGCTCTCGCCCGCTGCAGCCGCCTCACGCACGCGCTGTGGATCAAAATCCAGCGCAATAAATCCCACGCCTTCGCGCTCGAAAAACCAGCCCAGATTCTGACCGCTGCGACCGTACCCGCATATGATCACATGCTGTTCAGCGCCCATGCTCTGCACCGCGATGTTGTGCAAGGTCATGGCCCGGTTCATCCATTCGGCGGCGCTGAGACGACGCACCATGCGTTCGCTGTACTCAATAATAAACGGCGAGACAAGCATGGACAGGATCAGTGTCGCCAACGCAATTTGCATCCTCGCATCGTCAATCACACTGAGATTGGCAGCTTGAGCGAGCAACACGAGGCCGAACTCGCCGGCACCTGCCAAGGCCAGTCCGGAACGCAGTGACACTGCGGGCTCAGTCCCGAACAAACGGCCAATGCCGACGATAATCGCAGTTTTGCCGATCAGGATCGCAGGCAGGAATATTGCGATCCAGTACCAGTGTTCGATAAATGCGCGGGGATCCAGAAGCATCCCGACCGTAACGAAGAACAATCCCAGCAATACATCGCGGAACGGCTTTATGTCCTGCTCGACCTGATAGCGGTATTCCGTTTCCGAGATCAGCATCCCCGCGAGAAACGCGCCCAGCGCCAACGACAAACCCGCCAGTTCAGTCACCCACGCCAAACCAAGCGTGATCAGTAACACATTCAGGGCGAACAGCTCGGACGATTTTTGACGCGCGACCAGCGTGAACCATGGTCGCATCAGACGCTGACCCAGATAGAGCAACAAGACAAGCACCACCGCGCCCTTCGCGACGGCCAGACCAAGCGCCAGCAAGATCGTTTCACCACCCTGCGCAAGGGCGGGTATCACGATCAGCATTGGCACCACGGCCAGATCCTGAAACAACAGGATGCCAATAATCTGGCGCCCATGGGGCGAATTGAGCTCCCGGCGCTCGGACAGCATCTTCGCCAGAATGGCGGTCGATGACATCGCGAATACGCCGCCCAGAACCAGTCCCGAGCGCCAGTCGCCGCCCGTTGCCATACTCGCAAGGATAATCAGGGTAGCGGTCAATCCCACTTGCGCCGCCCCCAAACCAAATACGAGCCCGCGCATCGTGATCAGCTTGGGCAGGCTGAACTCAAGCCCGATGCTGAACATCAGGAAGACGACCCCGAATTCCGCGAGGTAGCGCGTCTCCGCTGTGTCGCTGACCAGTCCCAGCGCATTCGGTCCGATCAGGATGCCGACCAGCAGATATCCCAAAAGCGCCGGCAGCGCGAGCAAACGAAACACGGCAACGACGATGACCGCCGCAAGCAGCAATATGAGAACCAGTTCAAGCGTACCGTGCATGAATAATCAGCCGATCATCAACGAATAACAGGTCAGGTACCCAAGTGTATCGGCACAGTCAATGCACGTACATCGGATGCTCAGCGAACCTTGCCGACGGGGGGAATGACACCAGGCGCTGCTGCGTTATACTTCGCGCCGATGAGCCGCATAGGAAAACTGTCGCCCGACGAGGCAATCAGCCTGGCGAAACGGGTCCTCGACATCGAGGCGCGCGCCGTTCAGGAGCTCGCACACCGGCTTGACCACTCGTTTACAGAGGCGCTGCAAATCATTTTGGAGTGCCGCGGCCGCATCGTCGTCAGCGGGATCGGCAAATCAGGGCACATTGCGCGCAAGCTGGCCTCAACGCTTGCAAGCACCGGCACACCGGCTTTCTTCGTCCATCCTGCCGAGGCCAGTCATGGTGACCTCGGAATGATTACCCGCGACGACGTACTCATTGCGCTGTCGAACTCGGGGGAAAGTGGTGAACTGCTCGTCATCGTGCCCATTATCAAGCGCGAGGGCGCAAAGCTGATTTCGATAACCGGCAACCCGGAGTCCTCACTGGCAAGAGAAGCCGACACGCATCTGGACGCAAGCGTCTCCGAGGAAGCCTGCCCGCTCGGCCTCGCGCCGACCGCGAGCACCACCGCGGCGCTCGCTCTGGGCGACGCTCTTGCCGTCGCGCTGCTTGATGCAAGAGGATTCGACGAGAAGGATTTTGCGCGATCCCACCCGGGTGGCCGCCTTGGCCGTCAGCTTCTGACCCACGTAGATGACGTCATGCGCCGCGGCGACGCTGTGCCAAAGGTGTCGGCAACAGCCATGCTGAACGAGGCTGTTCTTGAGATTTCCCGCAAAGGAATGGGCATGACGGCCATCGTGCGCGACGATGTGGCGGTCGGCATATTCACCGACGGTGACTTGCGGCGGCTTCTTGAACGCGGCAGCGACCTGCGCACCATTCCGGTAATCGATGCGATGACGAAATCGCCCCGGACGATCGAGTCCACAAAACTGGCGGTGGAAGCAGTGAAAGTCATGGAAGAGCACAAGATCAACCAGATTCTGGTGGTCAATGGACACAACGAACTTGTCGGTGCGCTCAACACGCATGACTTGATGCAGGCCAAGGTCATATGACGCCGGACCTGTTGCGGCGAGCCCGCCGGATCCGCTTGGCGCTTTTTGACGTTGACGGCGTTATGACCGACGGGACGCTCTTTATCTCTAAGGGCGGCGAGACGTTCAAACCATTCAACATCCTCGATGGGCTGGGGCTGAAGTTGCTGCAGTCCAGCGGCGTCGCAACCGGCATACTAACTGGCCGCGCCTCCGCTGCCGTCGAGGCACGAGTTGCCGAACTCTCTATCGATCATTGCATTACGGGCGCGGCAGACAAACTGCGATCTTACACAGATCTGCGAATCCAGCTCGGGCTGGATGATGAGGAGGTCTGTTACATGGGGGACGATCTCCCGGACCTGCCGGTCCTGCGTCGATGCGGGCTAGCTCTGTGCCCACCAGGAGCAGTTTCATTAATTCGTGACCAGGTTCATTGCATCACACAGGTCGGCGCCGGAAAAGGCGCTGTACGCGAGGTCTGCGAGCTCATCATGCAGGCACAGGGAACCTGGGATGAGCAGGTCAGCGGGTACACCTTATGATCAAGGACCGCCTCATCGCGTGGTCTCCGGCAATCCTCCTTCTGCTCCTGGTCGTATTGACGTGGTGGCTGGATGCACGGGTGCGCGTACCGGACGCTCAGTTGGTCGGCGCCGGCGAGAGTGATCCGGAGTTTTATATCGAAGGGTTCATGGCGGTACGAATGAATCCCGACGGCTCCCGGCGTTACGAGCTAGCGGGAACGCGACTTACGCACTACGGCGACCGCCGCGGTTCCCTGCTCGATTCACCGAGCCTGCTTTATTACGATTATGAACGAGCGCCACTGACCGTCAACGCCGATACGGCCGAGGTAGAAGGTGGTGGCGAAAATGTCTATTTTCGCGGTAACGTCACGGTCGCACGCCCGGCTTATGGCTCGAATCCGGAGCTTGGCCTGGCAACGACTTATCTGCATGTAATCCCTGATACGGAAATAGCCAGGACAGATCAGCCCGTGACGATGACCGAAGGAAATTCCACTGCCCGCTCGGTTGGCTTAGAATTTGATAACAAGGCTGCCAAGATTCGATTGCTATCGACAGTTCAGACGCACTATGAAACCCGCAGATCCAGAAATGCGAAAACACAGAGCGACACACGCTAATTACCGCCCATTGTTACGGTCTTTGCTGGCCTGCATGATGCTGGGCGCCATCTCTATGGGCGCGCACGCAGAAAGGGCCGACCGCGACAAGCCGGTCAATATCGAAGCGGATCGAGTTGAAATTGACGACCAGAAAAAGGAGGCGGTTTTCGAGGGCAATGTCGTGCTGACCCAGGGGACACTCATGCTCAAGGCCGACCGCATTATCGTCGATCAGGACGAAACAGGCTTTCAATCCGGCATTGCCTTCGGGAAACCTGCGTACTTCAGGCAGAAACGGGAAGGATTAGAGGATTTCATCGAAGGCGAGGCGGAACGCCTTGAGTACAAGGGCGAGGAAGAGAAGGTCGAATTGTTCGTAAATGCCAAGCTGACGCGCGGTGGCGACGAGGTTCGCGGCAATTACATCTCCTACAGCGCGTTGACCGAATTTTTTGAAGTTATGGGCAATCAGCCCGGTTCCGCCGAAGGCGAGAGTTCGGGTGGACGCGTACGTGCAATTATTCAGCCCCGCAAAGAAGAACCCGGCGAAGGCGCGGATCGTTGAGTGTGAGACCTTATTCCTTGCGTTGCGCGCGATAGATGCCAATAAGCAAGCTGCGCGCAGATCGTCTCAAGAAGCGCTATAAGGCACGCACCGTCGTCAAGGACGTGTCGCTGGAAGTGGAAAGCGGTGAAGTGGTTGGCCTGCTGGGGCCAAATGGTGCCGGAAAAACCACCTGTTTTTACATGATGGTGGGACTTGTCGCGGTGGACGGGGGCGAGCTCTATCTCGACGAACAAAGCTTGACCCATATGCCCATTCATCGGCGAGCCCGACTTGGACTAAGCTACCTGCCCCAGGAAGCTTCCATCTTCCGCAAACTAACCGTCGCGGAGAACATCCAGGCCGTACTGGAATTGCGTGGAATCGACAAGAACGCCGATGGCAAGGCGCGCCTGGATGAATTACTTCATGAGCTACACATCGCGCATCTCAAGAACAGTCCGGCTATCAGTTTGTCCGGCGGCGAGCGCCGCCGCGTAGAGATTGCCCGCGCACTGGCAACCGATCCGCAGTTCATCCTTCTCGACGAGCCGTTTGCCGGTGTCGATCCGATTGCCGTGATCGATATCCAGAAAATCATCCGCTTTCTGAAGGAACGCAAGATCGGCGTATTGATTACAGACCACAATGTGCGTGAAACACTGGGCATCTGCGACCGCGCCTACATTATTAACGACGGCTCCGTTCTGGCATGCGGGAAACCGGAAGAAATCGTTTATAATGAAAGTGTAAGGAAGGTTTACCTGGGCGAACACTTCCGTCTGTAAATGCACAACTCGCTCTCAACCGATCACAGCCCGGTGTCGGCTAAATCATGAAACATTCATTACAGATCAAGCTGTCCCAGCACCTCACGCTGACGCCCCAGTTACAGCAGTCGATCAGACTTCTGCAACTCTCCACGCTTGAGTTAAATCAGGAAATCGAACGTTTCCTGCAGGAAAACCCCCTGCTCGAACGCGAAGAAGATGAGGAATCGCCGGCGCCGCCATCTACGCCCGAACAGGAGGCGTCGGTAGCGACGTCCACCACCAGTTCCACTGAATCATCAAGCGCGCAAGAAGATTCATCGCCGCAGTCAGATTGGAACGGCGAAGAGGGATATACCTCTTATGGCAACCCCGAATCTGACGATGACGACTCGGAACCGCCTCTCGCAGCAGGTAGCGCCACGCTTCGCGAGCATTTGCTTGGCCAACTCTCATTGATGCCTCTTTCCCGGCGGGACACGCAGCTTGTCGCCTTTCTGGTTGACAATCTGAACGACGACGGTTTCATTCAGGACGATCTGGGAGAACTGGCCGAAATTTTGCCGGAAGAACTGGAGATCGAAACCGAGGATCTGAGTATTGCGCTCAAGTATCTGCAGAGTCTCGAGCCAGCGGGGGTTGGTGCGCGCAACATCGGCGAATGTCTTGCGTTGCAGATTGAAGCATTACCCGAGGACACGCCGTATCGAGCGCAAGCGCTACAGATCGTGCGCGAAAACCTCGATACGCTCGCTCTTCGAGATTACACCAAGCTCAAAAAAATTCTTCGTTGTGACGACGATACGCTACGCAACATCCAGAGCCTGATCACGCATCTCAATCCGCGACCAGCTGCAAATTACACCGGCAGCGAGGCGCGATACGTTGTCGCCGACGTCATTGTCCGCAAGATCAAGGGGATGTGGGTAGCGTCACTAAACCCGGACGCAATGCCGAAGCTGCGCGTCAATCGTATGTACGCCGACATTCTGCATCGCAATCGCGACGCCAGCCTGCAGCAGCTCTCAGGGCAGTTGCAGGAGGCCAAGTGGCTGATCAAGAACGTTCAACAACGTTTCGATACGATCCTGCGCGTGTCGCAGGCGATTATCGATCGCCAGCGACACTTCTTCGAACATGGCGAAGTCGCCATGCGCCCCCTCGTGTTGCGGGAAATCGCAGAGACCCTCACTTTGCATGAATCGACGGTGTCCCGAGTGACGACACAGAAGTTCATGTTTACACCGCGCGGCATTTTCGAGCTCAAGTATTTCTTTGGCAGCCACGTCACAACAGAAACGGGAGGCGCTTGCTCAGCCACCGCTATCCGCGCATTGATCAAACAGCTGGTAGGTGAGGAAGACCGGCGCACGCCGCTATCGGACAGCCAGATTTCCGAAATTCTGGGCAAGCAAGGCATCGTCGTCGCGCGCCGCACCATCGCGAAGTACCGGGAATCACTCCAGATACTTCCAGTCAATTTGCGCAAAGCTATCTAATTCCAAGTCCCCGCAGGAGAGCCGTTAATGAACCTGAAAGTCTCTGGGCACCATCTCGACGTAACACCCGCGATTCACGGTTATATAGAAGAGAAACTGGCACGAGTCTCGCGACACTTCGACCAGGTCATGGATGTTGACATCATTTTGTCTGTCAACAAGCTTGATCAAAAAGCCGAGGCCAAGGTGCACCTTAGCGGCAAGGATCTGTTTTGCGAATCGGTCGACGCCGATATGTACGCCGCCATCGACAGCCTGGCCGACAAACTCGATCGCGTCGTACTCAAACACAAGGAAAGACTGGTCAACCATCACAACAAGGACTCGATCCGTCGCGCCGAGGGCTAGGCAGCGGATTGCAGAAGATGAAGCAGATTGAGCGTTTGCTGCCTTCGGGCAATGTCATCCTGGATCTGGACGTGACCAGCAAGAAGCGGGTGTTCGAGCATGCTGGCCTGCTGTTTGAAAACTCGCTAGGAATCAGCAGAGGCACGATATTCGACGCCCTTCTCGCGCGCGAGCGACTGGGCTCCACCGGTCTTGGCCATGGCGTGGCGATACCACACGGGCGCATCGCCGGGTTGAAGGAGGCCGCCGGTGCATTTATTCGCACGCAGACCCCTATCCCATTCGAAGCCCCGGACGGAAATCCAGTTAGCCTGATTTTCGTACTTTTGGTGCCCGAGAAAGCAACCGATCAGCACTTGCAGATTCTGTCCGAGCTAGCCCAGATGTTCAGCGACCGGGATATTCGCGGGGTATTAAGCGACGTTACCATCGTGGACGACGCGCAACGCACCATCACCGAATGGGAGCCACATGCCCCGGATCAGCGTCGCGCAGCTGTTTGACGGGAATGCCGACGCGCTTGAACTGAGTTGGGTTTCGGGGCCGCGCGAGACATCGCCTGTTCTGGACAGCGCTGACGTCAATCAGTCGTCACAGGGACTCATTGGACACCTAAACCTGGTTCATCCGAACTGGATTCAAATATTCAGCCGAACCGAAGCGGCCTATTTCTCCGGGCTTGACGATCAGGCTCAGCGCGAAGCGCTCGACCGGATATCGGAAAGCGAGCTTTCCTGCATCATCCTCGCCGATGGCGAAAAAGCCCCACGATCACTAGCTGATTTCGGGGAAACCCGGCAGATTCCCGTGTTTTCCTCGCCAATGGCGAGTTTGCAAGTCATCTGGGTGCTGCGTACCTATCTTGGCCGTGCCCTCGCAGAGTTTGTGACTCGTCATGGCGTGCTTCTTGACGTCCTTGGCGTCGGGGTTCTCATTACCGGGGAAAGTGGGGTCGGCAAGAGCGAACTGGCACTAGAACTGATTTCCCGCGGCTCTGGACTGGTGGCTGACGATGTTGTCGAGCTGTACCACATTGCGCCGAAAACGCTGGAGGGGCGCAGTCCGCAGCTGCTTAAGGATTTTCTGGAAGTCCGCGGACTCGGCATGCTCAACATTCGGACCATTTTTGGTGAAACTGCGGTACGCCGGCGCAAAAATCTGAAATTGATCGTGCAACTTGAAAAACCCGGCGGTGGTAACCTTCCGGGCGTTGAGCGGCTACCGCTCAACGCCAGCGTCGAACGCATTCTGGACGTGGACATCCGGACGGTGCAACTGCCGGTCGCGGCCGGCCGGAATCTCGCGGTGCTGGTCGAAGCTGCCGTGCGCAACTACGTGCTGCAATTACGCGGAATCGACAGCACGCAGGACTTTATCCGACGGCAAGCGCGCTATCTGGACTCGCAAGGTTAACCATGTCAGATTGCCCCGCCAAGTTGAACCAGCGCTGGCCGCTAAAAGGCTTTACCCGGGTCTGAACTGAATCATCATGCAACTGGTCATCATCACCGGCTTGTCCGGCTCCGGCAAAAGCATCGCACTGAAGGTGCTCGAAGACAGCGGCTACTACTGCGTTGACAATTTGCCTGCCCAGTTGCTGCGGGAAACGGTCGATTTCCTGCGCCACTCCGGCTCCGAGCGCGTCGCGATCAGCATCGACGTACGCAGCGGTTCAAGCCTGTCGCATCTGCCCGATCTTCTCGAGCAAATGAAATCCAGTGACCTCAATACACACATCGTGTTTCTGGATTCCAAATCCGAAACACTGGTCAAGCGTTTTTCCGAAACGCGGAGACGGCATCCACTGGCTGAACATAATCGGACCCTGATTGAGTCCATCGAACTCGAACGCGAGCTGCTTGAAAAGGTCGGCACACTCGGACATCGCATTGACACCAGCGAATTGAACCCCAACGCACTCAGGAACTGGGTGCGAGATCTACTCACTTTGAGCGATTCTGGACTCGTGTTGTTGTTTCAGTCGTTCGGGTTCAAGCACGGCATTCCGCTCGATGCGGACTTTGTTTTTGACGTGCGCTGCTTGCCCAACCCCTACTATGATCCGGAACTGCGAGACTTCACTGGTCAAGACCCAAACGTCATGGCGTTTCTCGCAGCAAATGCCGATGTGCGGGATATGATCCTGCACGTGCGCGACTTTGTAGAGCGCTGGCTTCCGTGTTTTGTGCGCGACAATCGCAGCTATCTGACGGTCGCCATCGGATGTACCGGCGGCCGGCACAGGTCTGTTTACCTTACCGAGCAGCTGTCCGCGTATTTCGGGAAGAGTCGTCAGGTTCTCGTCCGCCACCGGGAACTCGCAATCTAAGCGCTCTTGCCTGAACCAAATGGCAATGCCCTTGTCTGGGAATCAATGACCGAAATTCGTACTGTCACACTGGCACTTACCGGTGCTTCCGGAATGCCCTACGGCGTACGGCTACTGGAGAGCCTGCTGCGAGTCGGGGTACGGGTTTACCTGATTTACTCACAAGCAGCCCAGATTGTCGCGCGCCAGGAAATGTCGCTATCTCTGCCGGCAAGAGCAAAAGATGCACAGAGTTTCTTCGCGGAACAATTCGCAACCGAGCCGGGTCAGCTTCAGGTATTCGGAAGGGAAGAATGGTTTGCTCCCGTAGCCTCGGGCTCCAACCCAGCCGACGCAATGGTGATCTGCCCCTGCACCATGGGCACCCTTGCCGCCGTTGCTACAGGTCTTTCGGACAATCTGATCGAACGCGCTGCCGACGTCATGCTGAAAGAACGCCGCCCCCTGGTGCTGGTGCCACGAGAGACGCCACTGTCATCTATTCACCTGCAGAACATGCTTCGCCTGAGTGACGCTGGTGCGACCATCCTGCCGGCCAATCCGGGGTTCTACCACCATCCGCAAAGTGTCGATGCGCTGGTTGATTTCGTAGTGGCGAGAATTCTTGATCAACTGCGCATTCCGCACACTTTGATGTCGCGCTGGGGCAGCGAGCGCCATCCCGATGCCTGATCCGTCGAAGACGAAACCCGACGAAGTTGCAATTTTTCCGCTGAATCTTGTGCTGTTCCCGGGTGCGTCATTGCCGCTGAAGATTTTCGAGCAGCGCTACATCGAGATGACCAAAACGTGCTTGCGCGACGATACGCCGTTCGGCGTCTGCCTGATACGGCACGGTCAGGAGGTAGGATCGCCAGCCGAACACGAACAAATCGGTTGTAGCGCCCGCATCGGTAATTGGGACATGCCACATACGGGGATATTTCTCCTCGCCTGTGCAGGTGAGAATACGTTCCGCTTGCTCGAATCCCGAACGGAGCGAAATGGCCTGATCAAGGGCCGAGTCGAATGGCTGTACCGCGACGACGACGAAATCGATCCGGCCCACCTGGACACATGCCGGAACGTACTCAGGGCACTCGTGAAACGCACGGGCGAAGATGTTTTCGCCGGACCAACGGTCTTCGATGATCCCGAATGGGTCAGCTATCGACTTTCGGAACTGCTTCCGATTGATAACCAGGGTAAACAGGCACTGCTAGAACAACGCGGTACCGGGCAGCGACTGGCAGCCATCAACAAGGTACTCCAGCCGGACTAAATTTTTATCCCTCGTCCCCTCGTGAGGCGTGCAATTGCGAGACCAGTTTGCGCACCGGCACCGGTATTGCATTTTGAAGTGCCTCGTCGGGCGCGATCCAGATCCAGCCCGATTCCTGCGCTCGCGGGTTACGCCGGTCAACGCGACAGTGCACTGGAGAGATCGTCAGAGAGAAATGGGTGAATCCATGCTCGATTGGCGCCAAGGGCGCGACAGATTGGGCCTCGACGCCAAACCGTGCAAGACAAATGCGGGCTACATTCTCCACATCGTCGGTTTCCGGAAAGCTCCACAAGCCACCCCAGATCCCGGGTGACGGGCGCTTTTCCATCAGAACATGTCCATCGCATTGCATGATCAACATGACAGTTGAGCGTTGCGGACGCGGCTTCCTGGGCCGTGGTGTCGGAATCTCGTCAACCCGGTCAAGCGATCTGGCAGCACACTGCCCTGACAATGGACACTTGGGACAGTGTGGACGTGAGCGCGTACAAACCCCGGCCCCCAGATCCATTAACCCCTGCGTATAGGCCTTAATTTCGGTTTCGGGCAAAAGCCGTTCGGCCAGCGTCCACAAACGTTCGGCGACGTCCCTGGCACCCGGATAGCCCTCAACCCCGAAACAACGCGTCAAAACCCGTTTGACATTGCCGTCCAGGATCGGAAATCGCTGACCAAATGCGAACACGGCGATCGCCCCAGCCGTCGAACGGCCTATGCCAGGAAGCGCCAGGATGTCCTCGAAGCGGGTGGGGAATCGCCCACCGTGCGCGTCCTCGACAAGCTTTGCCGCGCGATGCAGGTTGCGTGCTCGCGCGTAGTAGCCAAGCCCGCTCCAGACTGCCAGCACTTCATCTTCTGTTGCGCGGGCCAGATCCCTGAGCGTCGGAAACCGGGCGACGAAGCGTTCGAAATAGGGCACAACCGCACCCACTTGCGTCTGCTGCAACATAATTTCCGAGAGCCATATACGGTACGGGTCGTCCACCTTTTGCCAGGGAAGATGATGCCGGCCGTCGCGACGCTGCCAGGCGATCACGCTGGAACCGAAGTCCCGGGTGGCGGGCCCCGTGTCCAGTTGGGTCATGGAATCATCGAAACAAACTCTTCAGCTTATCTTTTAACTCGTCTTCGGGTTTTCCGGTCGGCGTTGCAGGGATCGCCTCGTCTCCGGCGCCAGCGTCGCCGCCCGGCCCACCTCCGAGCAACTTTTCGGTCAACTCCGATTCCAGCTTCTGCTTGATCCGGGTTTCTTCGGCTTTGAGCCGTTGCTTCGCCTGCTGTTGTATCGCATCGGAAAATTGCAACTCGTACTTGAGCGCCGTCAAGGGACCAGATACGCGGACCGGCACAGTGATGCCGGCAAGGTCGTCCAGCGCTTTGCCATTCTGCCCGGTCGATGTCGCCACCAGTGACGTTTTAGCAACATAGTCGACACTGCCCTCGACCAGGTTCAGATTGCCGGCACCATTGAGTCGAATGAATGGCGAACTCAAACTCAGGTCTTCGTTTCGCGCCTGTCCCTTGTCGATCTTGAAACTCGCTTTCAGTTCCGAAAAATCCGTCTTTTCGGTCGGTGACGCCGCCGTTTCACGGTTACGCTTGAGCGAGAGCATGTCACCTGCACTGCGCAGCGATTGCGCCAGGTTGATTCCCTTGATCGCGCCGTCTTTCAGCAACACACCTGCTTCTCCGGTAAGCGTCTTGATCAAGGCGCCCACAGTATCGCCCTGTGCAGTCAAATCGAGATCGACACTGCCACGCCCGTCGAGGAGGTCCTGATCAAGCGCGTCCCGCAGTAGCGGGCCGATCGTCACGCCAGATAGACTTTGTTTGACGGCGAATTGATTGTTATTGGCGTCTGCTTTCACCACGCTGCGCACCGACCCGCCATACAGTGTCGCCAGCAAGGGGTTGATTTCGACTTTTCCGTCCGCTGCCTTGACGGTAATGCTCACGTCGGACATCTTCACGTTCGACGCAGTGAGTTTTCCGATGCGCAGCTTGCCGTCGAGGTTCAGCGCTTTCAGCGGCGACAGGTCGATCCTGGAATCTTCCCCCCTGTCGCCAGTCGACGGCTTCTCTTTCACGGGTTGCTCTTCCGTGGTCCGGTAACGGTCAACATTCAACTGGTCAATCGCGGCGTCAAACTGGAAGAACGGTTCGGCAAATTTTTTGAGATTGAATACGCCTTCGATATTCGACTCATCGAAGCGGGTCTTGAGGTCCACCTTGACTG
>DATKYN010000226.1:0-31194 GCA_035528435.1 Burkholderiales bacterium | reverse complement strand
AGGCTTTGCACATCGCTCCAACCATCTCCGTCACCGTGCTCTTGCCATTGGAGCCCGTGATCGCAATAACCCTGCTGTGCACGTACTGCTTGCGCGCGTGGGCAAACAATTCGATATCGCCCAAAACCGGTATTCCCTGATCACGCGCCCGTTTCACCAGCGGTTGCGCCAGCGGCACCCCGGGACTTATCGCGACCACATCAGCGCCTTTGAATACCTGTGGCTCAAGCTCCCCGACATGCAAGTCAACATCCGGGAATTTTTCGCGCAATTGCCCGGCAAGCGGTGGCAGCAACCGCGTGTCCGCCACACGCATGATCGCGCCGCGACTGGTTAACCAGCGCACCATCGACATGCCACTAATTCCCAAGCCAAGCACCAGTATTCTCTTACCCTTCGGATTCAAGCTTGCGTTTCTCTTTCAATGCCGCCTGCAGTCTCATTAACCGCAACACGCCCATGTCTTCTTCCTCATCGAGCAACTCTTCCTCGGTCAACTCGATCGGCGGAACGCGTTCCGCCTTGTTCGGTTCTTCCTGGCGGCGCATTGCTCCAATTGCCTCTTCCAGGTTCATGATGGTTCTTTCCACCATTTGCCATCACTCATAGCGATTGGCGCGAAGCCATCGCAACTAGCTTGCGCAACCCTGACTGACCGCGTCATCTCAGCTTCAATGTCGATAAGCCAATCAAAACCAGCATCATTGTGATAATCCAGAACCGCACAACGACCTGGTTCTCCTTCCAACCTTTCAGTTCGTAATGGTGGTGAAGCGGCGCCATTCGAAAAACCCGCTTGCCGGTCAACTTGAACGAAGTCACCTGAATAATTACTGATAATGTCTCCACCACGAACACGCCCCCCATAACCAGCAGCACGATTTCCTGGCGCGCGATCACGGCAATCGTTCCCAGTGCGGCGCCGAGCGCAAGCGCTCCGACATCGCCCATGAACACCTCTGCCGGATAGGCGTTAAACCAGAGGAACGCCAATCCAGCACCCGACAGCGCAGCACACAGCACGGAAAGCTCTCCGGCACCCGGAATGTGTGGAAATCCCAGATAGCGCGAAAACACGGCATTGCCGGCGACATAGGCGAACACTGCCAACGCGCTCCCGATCATCACTGTCGGCATGATGGCGAGCCCGTCCAGGCCATCGGTCAGGTTGACGGCGTTACTGGTGCCAACGATCACGAAGAAAGTCAGCACAACGAAACCGAATAGTCCAAGCGGATAGGCAACCTGCTTGAAGAACGGAACGATCAACTCCGTTTGTGCCGGCAACTCGGCGGTCCAGGCAAGATACAGAGCGGCCGCCATGCCGATAACCGACTGCCAAAAAAATTTGGAACGAGCCGGCAAACCTTTCGGGTTGCGATATACGACTTTTCGATAGTCATCGACCCAGCCGATCGCCCCGAACCCGATGGTCACTACGAGCACTACCCACACGTACCGGTTCGACAAGTCTGCCCACAAGAGTGTGGTAATCGCGACGGACACCAATACCAGTGCACCACCCATGGTGGGCGTTCCGGCCTTCGCCAAATGGGTCGCAGGACCATCGTCGCGTACCGACTGCCCAATCTTGTAGACCGTGAGTTTGCGGATCATCGTCGGACCGACGATGAATGAGATGACCAGTGCAGTCAGGGTTGCCATCACCGCGCGCAAAGTGATGTAGTTGAATACGTTGAATGCGCGTATATCCTCAGCCAGCCATTGCGTTAGTAACAGCAGCATCAGGATGCCCCGCCCGGCTCAGCCATCACTTCATCTGTCAAGGACCTTACGATGCGCTCCATGCGCATGAATCGGGAGCCTTTAACCAATACCGTTGTCGAACCGTCCAGCAATGCAAGCAAAGCGACCAACAGCTCGTCGATTTCACTGAAATGCTCACCACCTTGTCCGAACGCCTGAACCGTTTCAACTGACAACGTCCCCAACGCGAGCAGGTGATCGACTCCGGCCCGCCGGGCAAAACCGCCCAGTTCAGCGTGCATGCTGGCTGCCGCATCACCGAGTTCACCCATGTCACCAAGCACGAAAATCTTTGGGCCGGTACTCGCACCGAGGACCGACAAGGCTGCCTGCGCCGACTCGGGGCTTGCGTTATAACTATCGTCGATAAGAACATCACCGCTTGCCAGCTGGCGTCGCTGCAATCGGCCAGCCATGCCGCGATATTCAGTCAGCCCGGCGATTATGTGCTCGGGAGCAATGCCAAGCACGGATGCGGCCGCCACCGCGGCCAGTGCATTCTTGACATTGTGCAGACCGGGCACCTGCAAGGTAACTGCAAAGCGCCCGTCAGGCGTATCCAGGGTAACCAGGCTGCCCGCCTCCGACAATTCGTACCGAGCTGAAACGCTGGCGTGCCGCGTCAGTCCGAAATCGACGATTCGCTTTCCATTCAGCAACGAGCGCCAGTAATCGGCATAGGCATCGTCAGCATTGATGATAGCGACGCCGCTTGCATCCAGCCCGGCGTAAATCTCTCCTTTTGCACGTGCAATTGCCTCGACCGAGCCCAGTTCGCCAATATGCGCCGTACCAGCGTTGTTGACCAACGCTACTGTCGGATGCGCGAGGCGGGAAAGGTAAGCAATCTCGCCAAGATGATTCATCCCCATCTCGATAACGGCAAACCGGTGGCGAGGCTCCAGCTCCAGCAACATCGCTGGCATACCGATGTCATTATTGAAATTGCCCCGGGTTGCAAGCACCCCGTCCGCCCCCGCTTGCTTGCTCAGCACCAAAGCCAGCATTTCCTTGACGGTCGTCTTGCCATTACTGCCGGTGATCGCCACTAGCGGCATCGAAAACATTGAGCGCCACCATGATGCCAGTCGGCCGTAGCCGAGCCTCACATCATCGACCACCAGCGCTGGCGCTCCGGATTCCTTCAGAACAGTCTCATCGCTGACCATTGCGCCCGCCGCACCCTGTTCGATCGCCTGACGAACAAAATCGTGGCCATCGAAACGCAGCCCCTTGATCGCGACGAACAGATCACCAACGCGCACGTCGCGGCTGTCTGTCGTTACACGTGCAATGTTCGCGTCATCACCCATCTGCTTCACACCGAGTGCGCGCGCCGCCGCGGATAAGCTAAACACGGGCACCGCCTTTCGATGGCAAATTACGCGAAATACGCTTCGTCATAGCGGCTCGTGCCACATCGATATCGCTGAACGGTAATCGCTTGCCATGAACTTCCTGATATGTTTCATGGCCCTTTCCAGCGATCAGCACGACATCATCCGGGGCTGCATTGGAGATGGCTTCGCGAATAGCAGTACCGCGGTCCGGTTGAGACCGGTATCCATCATGCGCGCCTGCGATAATGTCATCAATTATGCTGCGAGGATCTTCCGACCGCGGGTTGTCGCTGGTGACGATACTTTGGTCCGCCAGTCTCGTTGCAACCTCACCCATTAGCGGGCGCTTGCCTGCATCACGATCACCACCCGCACCGAATACACAATGCAACCGGCCTCCGCGCTTGAGCAAGTCACGAAGGGATTCGAGCGTCTTCTCCAGTGCGTCCGGGGTATGGCAATAATCGACCACTACCAACGGAAACCCCGTTTCACGGATCGTCTGCATGCGCCCCGGCACCGGTTCGAGCTCGGCAATTACGTCGACCGCATCTTTCAGTGTGACGTCAGAACACACCAGCACGCCAAGCACGCCTAATATATTGTGCGCGTTATACGTGCCTAACACGTTGCTGCGCAGCTTTGCCGCCCCCCAGGGCGTATTGATTTCCAGCTTCAGCCCGCGCGTAGACAGATCGAGCTTGTGGCCGGTAATCTCTCCCTTGCCGAGACCGTAGCCAATCACATTGACGCGTTTACGATCGATCCGCGATGCCAGCTCGGCACCGAACCGGTCATCGAGGTTCACCACCGCGTGCTTGAGAGACGGCCACGCAAACAATCGCGCTTTGGCATCGCCATATGCTTGCATATCGCCGTGGTAATCCAGATGATCGCGTGACAGGTTGGTGAACATCGCGACGTCAAAATCGATACCGTTGACACGGCCCTGCTCGAGTCCGTGCGAGGAAACTTCCATCGCCACTGCCCGTGCGCCTTTTACGCGCATCTTCCCAAGAAACGCATGCAAAGTGACGGGGTCCGGCGTTGTGTTGAGTGCGGCTTGCTCGAGATCGTTGTCGCCAATCAAACCCTGGCCCAGGGTTCCGATGACTGCACATTCTCGTTGCAGACGGTTAAACGATTGGGCAATCCACTGCGAGCACGTCGTCTTGCCGTTTGTGCCGGTGACACCGGTTACCCAGAGATGTCGCGACGGGTGCTTGAAAAAACGGTCGGCGATATAGCCGGCATGACGACGCAAATCCGCAACCGGGATGTTGGGGACATTCCAGTCCGGGTTCCAGTCGAAACCGGATTCCTCCCAGACCACGATGATTGCACCAGCGGCCAGCGCCTGGGGAATGAAATCCCTCCCATCCGCAGCATCGCCAGGATAAGCCAGAAAGAGATCACCGGCCTTTACTTTTCGGCTATCGATGGCGACGCCCGTGTACTTGATAGAGAGTGCATCCACTGCCGACTGTGTCGCCAGAGCATGCTGCGCTGTCTCGTCTCGCGTCAACGCCGGCGGCCGCAGTGAAGCTGGCGTTGCACCCGGCGGACTCATACTTCCTCCCGCGGCAGTCGCACGATTTCCGGCCAGACTTCATCGACACCGTCCGGGGATATACCGAGAATGCGCAAGGCGCCTGCGGTCACTTCGCGAAAGACCGGGGCCGCGACCTCACCACCATAATAGTGTTCACCACCGGGTTCGTCGATCATGACCGCAACAACCAACCGGGGCCGGGACGCAGGCGCAAACCCGACAAAAGAAGACATATAGGTGTGGGGCGCGTAACGACCGTCAACCAACTTGTGTGCAGTGCCGGTTTTACCAGCTACGCGGTAGCCGGTCACTCTCGCCCGCTCGGCGGTACCTCCGGGGTGGGTTACGCTCTCCAGCATGGTCCGGACGAGACGGGCGGTACGCTCGGATATTACCCGTTGCCCCGGAACGGGCGCCTCGCGGCGCACAAAAGTGAGCGGCGCCAGAAGCCCGTCTGTTGCGAACACTGTGTACGCCCTTGCGAGTTGCAACAAGCTTACCGATATGCCGTGACCATAGGACATCGTGGCCTGCTCGATCGGTTTCCAACGGTCGAAATCACGCACACGGCCGGAGGCCTCGCCCGGAAATCCCGATTTCGGCGTGGCACCAAAACCGGCGGTCGTCAGCACCTGCCACAGTACCCGTGGTTCCATCGCCATCGCAATCTTCGCCGAACCAACATTCGATGATTTCTGGATAACCTGCGACACACTCAGAACAGGATTGTCTACATGCACATCGTGAATTGTGCGATTTCCGATTCGGAGCCGACCAGCTTCGATATCGATCATCGTTGCCGGACCAAACAGACCGGCGTCGATCGCAGCAGCCGCAGTAAATGGTTTGAGCGTCGAGCCGGGTTCGAACAGATCGACCACCGCTCGGTTACGAGTACGCTTGGCACTGAACGTTTCGCGGTTGTTCGGGTTATAACTGGGCCAATTCGCCAGCGCCAGGACTTCACCGCTGGAAACATCGAGCACCACAATGCTCGCGGCTTTCGCCTTGTGCTCGATGGCCGCTCGCTTTAGTTCGCGATACGCCAGGTACTGAACCTTGCGATCGATCGACAAGGAGAGTGAGCGACCGTCTTCTGCGGCACTGATACTATCGACGTCCTCGATGATGCGCCCAAGCCTGTCCTTGATGACACGACGGCTTCCGGGTTTGCCGGCAAGCCATTCCTGGTACGCCAGTTCGATACCTTCCTGACCACGATCATCGACACTGGTGAATCCGATAACATGCGCCGCCACGTCGCCTGCAGGGTAGTAACGCCGGTACTCTCGCTGCAGGAACACGCCCGGCAGATTCAAGGCTACAACCTTCGCGGCCAACACGGGTGGCAATTGACGCTTGAGATAAACGAACTCACGCCCTTCGCCGGACAAACGGCGATCCAGGTCTTTGGTGGACATTCCCAGCACCCGCGAGAGTTTCCCGCGCTGCTCGAGGTTGAGTTTCGCATGTTGCGGTGAAGCCCACACCGACTCAACCGGAGTGCTGATTGCCAGCGGATCGCCATTGCGATCGGTGATGGTGCCGCGGTTTGCAACCGCATCAATAGTGCGCTGGTATCGCGACTCACCGCGAGCCTGAAGGAAATCCTTGTTCAAGCCCTGTAAATAAAGAGCCCGCCCCGCCAACATCATGAATCCCGCAAACAACAACAGCACCAGCAAGCGTGCACGCCACACCGACAGGCGAACACTCAGGGCTGGATGCGTGCGGGATTTCATGGGTTGGACGGCGCGGGAGGGGGAGGAACCACTCGCACACGGGCCACCGGGGGCACACGCATACCCAATTTTTTCGACGCAACCTGCTCGATGCGCGACTGCATCGCCCAGGTACTCTGCTCCAACTGCAACTGTCCGAATTCGATCTCGAGTTCGCGACTGCGATCCCGCTCGTTCTGCAGCGCCACGAAAGACTTGCGCGCGTGATGCTGAGAAGTCACTACGCCTAGTGCACACAGCACCAAACCGGCGAACAGCATTACGCTCAACCGCGTCACGCTGCCCGCCTTTGGGCAACGCGCATGATTGCGCTGCGCGCGCGCGGATTCTCTGCAATTTCCCGCTCGTTCGCACGCACAGGCTTCCCAACCAGCTCCAAGCTACCCTTGGGCATTTCGCTTTCACGCAACGGCAGCCGCCTTGGCACCTCGGGTCTCGCCAGCTTCACCATGAAACGCTTAACGATGCGATCCTCAAGAGAGTGAAAGCTAATGACAACCAGACGTGCACCCGGGTTGAGGCATGCCACGGTTTGCGGCAACGTCATTTCGAGCTCTTCAAGCTCCTGATTGATGAAAATCCGTATAGCCTGGAAGGTACGCGTCGCCGGATCTTGCCGTGGTTCACGCGAGGGAACGGCTTTTGCCACGATCTCGGCAAGTTCCCCTGTACGCTCGAGAGGGCGCTGCGATCGAGCCTTAACAATCGCTCTTGCAATCTGTTTAGCAAACCGTTCTTCGCCATAATTCCTGATCACCTCCCCGATTTCTTTCTCCGACGCCTGCATCAACCAGTCGGCCGCACTGGGCCCGCTTTCCGGGTCCATCCGCATGTCAAGCGGGCCGTCCTTCCGAAAACTGAAACCACGCTGCGCTTGATCAAGCTGGGGCGATGAGACACCAAGGTCGAGCAGCACGCCATCCACCCGCTCCACCGCCAATTCGCGCAACACCGCCGTCAGTGCGCTGAAACGGGCGCGGCGAACCGTTAGCCGCGCATCGCGTAGTTGCGCTGCTGCGGCAACCGCCTGCGGATCGCGATCAAGCGCGATCACCCTTCCGTTCCTGCCCAGCCGAGACAGCACCTCGCGGCTGTGCCCACCACGGCCGAATGTCCCGTCCACGTAGATTCCATCAGTCTTGATGTTCAACGCGCTGACAGCCTCCCTGAGCAGTACCGTCTTGTGCGAGATTTGACTCACAGCCCCAACGGGCGCGAGCCCAGCCTCACGATGGCAATTTTTGTGAGCCGGAGCTCACAACGCAAAGTTCTCCATGCCTGCCGGCAACTTGTCGGCCCCGGTCTCGATCTGTTCGAGTTGCCGATCCCAGGCTTCCTGACTCCATAGCTCGAAATGACTTCCCTGCCCGACGAGCATCAGCTGCTTCTCCAGCCCGGCAAACTTGCGCAGTGCCGGTGAAATCAACAGCCGGCCGGAACCATCAAGCTCCAACTCTTCGGCAAACCCCACCAGCAAGCGCTTCCACAAAGTCAGCTGCGGATCAAAACTCGAGAACGTCATGATTCGGGCGCGTATCGGCTCCCAAGCCGAGGCGGGATACAAGAGCAAGCACTTGTGAGGATGAGCAGTAAGCACTAACTTCCCTGATGAGCCCGCCTGCAAAGGCTCCCGGTGCCGAGTCGGCACCGCTAGACGCCCTTTGGCGTCAAGGTTAAGTCCTGAAGCTCCCTGAAACATGGATCCCTGATCTGGAAGTGTCCGTTTTTAAAGTGTTTCCCACTTTTCCCTACTTTTCCCCACTCTAGGTCAAAAAAATAAGCAGGTCAAGCCTAAAAATCGGGGTTTCCTTCGACAGGACAAGGACTTACCGCTACATCTTCAGTCGCTAATTGACGACACTTCCTAACGCTATTTAAAACAGCGCGTTATGGAGGTATCTTAAGAAAATATAGAGAAAACGGTCGCAACCAGAGGGGTTGCACCGATGGCACACGGTGATCGACGCCCTTCACCTGGCGTATGAAAAGAAAGCTGGCCTGTAAGCCGGGTTCTGTCTGAAGGTTCTTCAACCTTCGAGGCAATCATTCATCTGGGCCGGCAGTTGCCTGCCGGCTCGAGCGACCTACCCGGAAGCAGCGCGAGCCACGCTATCGCCTCCCTATTTGGTCTTGCTCCGGATGGGGTTTACCGTGCCGGGCCTGTTACCACGCCCGCGGTGAGCTCTTACCTCACCATTTCACCCTTACCCGCACCTGCTTGCGCAGGCCGCTGGCGGTATGCTTTCTGTTGCACTTTCCATCGCCTCACGACGTCCGGCTGTTAGCCGGCATCCTGCTCTGCGGAGCCCGGACTTTCCTCTGTACAACAGTGCCATACAGCGACTGCCCGGCCAGCTTCCTTGTGAGAGTATCGCCGATTTCGCGGGCATCCGTGGATAACAAGGCAAGCCAAGGCTGGGCGCAACGCCACGACCCGCTTGTATGGCAAGTTCCGGCTGCCGCTTCAGAAGGTATTGCTGCCAAAGCCAATCTAATATGCAGACAATAAGCGTGGCTTCCCATCGGCGGGATACGGTCAGGTCAGGAGGCGCTTTCGAACACCTCACTGCGCCTGGGCATGCGGCGAGACAGAAAGACACTTGCCGGGATCAGAATGATCGCCGCAGCGATGATCACCATCAGAAGCTGACTGCGCAATGCGCAGTTCGCCTCACCCAGTGTGCGTGAAAACTGGTCGGACAGTGGAGTAATCCCTGCATTCATCTGATGCACCTGCGCCACAAGCGGATTGATGTACTCCGGAGATGATCTTCCGGAGGTGATTTGCTCGTGAATTCGCTCTCCCAACCGCCGCAACTCGATCACGATCTTCATGTAGCTGACGCCTCGCATCGAGCGGGACATGCGAATGACGCCGTCGATATCATCCGCGTGTGTGCGACCGGCCAGAAGCCCTTCGCGAACAATATCCAGGTCAGGCTCTGGCTTCTCGAGTTCGAGCCGTGTCTGGCGATCGCCTGCTGGAACCGCTCATCACTGTCGCCTGAGCGTTCCTGCGCGTAGAGCACCAGATAATAGAGCGTCTTTTTGGGCTTTGGACCATAGACCTTCGCCGCCGACATAGGCACGGCCAGCCGACAACACATCTACCCTCAGCAACGCCAGAAAAGGCCAGATAATCAGCAGCAACCTCCTGCTGATCGGGATCGCCCCCCCAAGTCACCGGAAAGAGTGGGATGGAACCATGGCAGGCCTGACCGTAATCAGAACACGTTCCAATTCAGACCTGAAATCGCCCGGCGAAACTGCCTGCTGGCGCGACCCGGTCTGTGCTTTCAGTGCGTTGTGACGTTCTTCCGGCATAGAAGCATGTTCGGCCGTGGCACCTAAACGGGTTCGGCCCGATGCCGTCATCAAACTGTCGCATGAACGTAATGACCTTGTCACTCGCCTGTAGTTTGATGCACGTCAACACAAACAACGGGAATCCGCCCCTGAACCTCAACGAAGATCCGGCAATACGCGTAGACCACTACCGCACGATCTGGATATCTGATATCCATCTCGGCACGCCAGGTTGCCAGGCTGAGCGCCTTCTCGATTTTCTAAAACGTAACGAGTGCGACCGCCTCTATCTGGTCGGCGACATCATCGACGGCTGGCAACTCAAACGCCGATGGTACTGGACCCAGGCCCATAACGACGTCGTTCAGAAAGTGCTTCGCAAGGCGCGTAAGGGAACACGCGTCACCTATATCGCCGGCAACCATGACGAAGCCGCACGACAGTTTATCGGGCTGTCCTTTGGCGGAATCGACATCCGCGATGAAGCAATTCACACCACAGCCGACGGACGAAGATTACTGGTGGTACACGGCGACTTGTACGACGCCGTTGTGCTGTACGCAAAGTGGCTGGCTATTGTTGGCGATCATCTCTACGCATTCATCCTCAAACTCAATCGCTGGTTCAATCACCTCCGCGCCAAGCTCGGATTCGACTATTGGTCGCTTTCCAATTACCTGAAGCACAAAACCAAGAATGCGCTGAACTTCATGACCCAGTTCGAAACCGCGCTTGCCCGGGAGGCGGGCAAGCGCGGTTTTCAAGGCGTGGTTTGCGGGCATATTCACAAGCCGCAGATCAAGGACATCAACGGCATCACCTACTGCAACGACGGCGACTGGGTCGAAAGTCTGTCGGCGCTCGTTGAAACCTTCGAAGGCGAGCTCAGAATTATCGAATGGATTCGAGATCCAGTCGGCGAAACGTCGATCGCGAAAACAGCGACAGAAATGGAAAGAGCAAAATGAAGATCATGATCATCACCGATGCATGGCTGCCTCAGGTCAACGGCGTCGTCACGACACTGGGAAAGATCGGCGAAGGACTGAGAACGATCGGTCACGAAGTCCGCTTCGTGACCCCGCAACAATTCAGATCGGTTCCCTGCCCCAGCTATCCGGAGATTCGACTAAGCCTGTTTCCCACCGCCGGAATCAGAGGACAGATCGAAACCTTTGCGCCGCAGGCCATTCACATTGCCACTGAAGGCCCACTGGGGATGGCAGCTCGACGCTACTGTCTGAAAAACAAACACCCGTTCACAACGTCGTTCCACACTCGTTTCGCCGAATACGTTCACGCCCGCATCCGTGTTCCGGTGGATTTCACTTATCGATGGTTACGCCATTTTCACGCACCTTCGCAAGCGGTAATGGTGCCCACCCCGGCCGTACGCCGCGAACTCGAGTCGCGTGGATTTACCAATACCGTGCTCTGGACCCGTGGCGTAGACACGAAAACGTTCTCACCTGGCAATCGAAACAAGCTCGGCAATGAGCGGCCGATTTTTCTGTACGTCGGCCGGGTCGCAGTCGAGAAGAACATCGAGGCATTCCTCGATATCGACCTTCCCGGGCCTAAATGGGTCGTCGGCGAAGGGCCGAGTCGTGCGAAGCTGGAGCGCAAGTATCCCGACGCGAGTTTCGAGGGCATCAAGACGCCGCAGGAACTCGCCCATTACTACGGCTCAGCCGATGTCTGCGTATTTCCCAGCCTCACTGACACCTTCGGTCTCGTGATGCTGGAATCACTCGCCTGCGGTACACCTGTTGCCGCCTTTCCTGTGCACGGTCCGATCGACGTGATTGGCAACAGCGGAGCCGGCGCGCTCCACGATGATCTGCGCACCGCCTGCCTGACAGCGCTCGACATCGACCGCGGCCACGCCCGCGCCTATGCCGAGAAATTTTCCTGGCGCGAATCGATCGAACAATTCGAAAGTCACCTCACACCGTCACGCGTTGCGCTGGCAAGCCAGGCCGCCTGAATCTGCACCGTAAGCACGGACACCGAAGTTTGGCCGGAAGCAACGAGGGTCTGGTCGCGACACCTCACTAACGGCTGGCCTGGCATCCCGCCGTTTCAGGCGCTGCCACGCCATCTGCAATGGACAATGCCCGCGGGACCACCTTGTACGTCGACGAGACTCTTGTCTCAGAGTCGTTAGCATGGATTTGCCCGTTAATCAGCAGCCTGCTTTGGTGCCGGCCCAAACTCTCTTGAAGAAACTTTGGGCCAAAGAGGCCATCTCCGAGCTTAGTGCACTTGCACAGTCAGCGGCGGACCTCCCCACCCTGATGCTCTACGTACTCACAACTTGCCATGCGATCGTACCGCCTGCCCGCAACGGCACCAGCGCGCCGTTCCCGTAAGAATAGTTGTCCGGCACCTGCATGGCAGATTTTTCAAGCGTGATCACCGTCTGGTTGCGCAGCAAGCCATAGAAATCCGCTCCGTGGTGGCTGGCGAACCCTTCAAGCTTGTCGAGCGCCCCAACAGCATCGAATGCTTCAGCGTAAAACCCGAGCGCCGCATGCGCCGTATAAACCCCAGCGCAACCGCAATCATTTTCCTTGGTGCTGCGTTCATGCGGTGCGCTGTCGGTACCGAGAAAGAATTTCGGGTTTCCGGAAGTCGCTGCTTTCACCAATGCCAGTCGATGCTGCTCGCGCTTCAATACCGGCAGGCAGTAATGATGCGGCCGGAGTCCGCCCTGGAAAATCGCATTGCGGTTCAACAGCAAGTGGTGCGCGGTAATGGTGGCGGCGACGTTGGCGGGTGCGTTGTGCACGAAATCAGCAGCGTGCGAAGTCGTGATGTGCTCCAGCACAATGCTGAGGCCGGGAAAGCGCTCCACGAGTTCGACCAGCTCGCGTTCGATAAAGGTCTTTTCCCGGTCGAAAACATCAATCGACGCATCAGTGACTTCGCCATGGATCAGCAACGGCAAACCCTCTTCTGCCATTGCTTCAAGGACATCGGCGCATTTACGAATGTCGGTGACGCCAAAATCGGAGTTGGTGGTAGCCCCTGCCGGGTAATACTTCACTGCAAATACGACACCACTGGATTTTGCCCGTCGGATTTCAGCAGCCGCCGTATTGTCCGTCAGGTAGAGCGCCATCAGCGGCTCAAAAGTGCTGCCCTTTGGCAGGACCTTCATGATGCGATCCCGATAGGCCTGCGCCAGACCGGTGTTGACGACCGGCGGTTTAAGATTGGGCATGATGATGGCGCGAGCGAATTGCGATGCCGTATGCGGCACGACTGTGCGCAGTGCGTCGCCATCCCGAACGTGAAGATGCCAGTCATCGGGGGTGGTGATGGTAATTCGGTCCATAAGTCGTTTTCGTGTCAGTTATAGGGCGCTACGCAAGGGCAGCAAGAACCGGCAAACGGGCAAGATGTTCCGCCGCAACCGCGCCAGCAGCTAAAGATACACAAATTGGCGCTCCAATCTTTTCGATTGTCTTTTCAATCGCATAGAAAAACAGGGAGTACTCCCGCGAGAAGCAACCCAGCGCCGTCGCGCCTCGCTCTGCCAGTCACGGAAAACACGCGCGTCACCCTAATCCGCGGGCTTCTCCTTACTTTCGCGCGTAAGTTCCAGTGCGCGGCTATACAGTGCATTCTTGCGCCCGCCGGTGATTTCAACCGTCAGCGTGACCGCTTTCTTCAACGGCAGCTCCCGCACCAGCAAAGCAAGCACACGTTCGCTCTCGAGGCCATCCTTGTCCTCCATCGGAGGTGGCGGATCCACCACCAGCACGAATTCACCCCGTATGCGCTCGGGCTCGCTCTCCAGCCAGGCCCTGGCTTCACCTAGTGCACACACGTGGGTCTCTTCGTATAACTTGGTCAATTCCCGGCACAGTACAATTCGACCATCGTTGCCAAGAATATCCGCCAAGTCATCGACGGTCTTCAGAATCCTGTGCGGCGCCTCATAAAAAACCAGCGTGGATGTCGCGCCGGCAAGATGTTCGATCGCTTTTCTTCGCTCGCCATCCCTGGCCGGCAGAAAACCGCAGAACATGACCTGTGAAAGTCGTCTCCCGCTTATCGACAGCGCAGCCGTCAAAGCGCTGGCGCCCGGCACCGGCACAACCGCGAAACCCTGCTCACGCGCGCGCGCAACGACTTCGGAGCCAGGGTCACTAATCGCCGGTGTGCCAGCATCGGTGGTCAAGGCGACCGAATTGCCCGCAGCGAGCAGCTTGACGATACCTGTCGCCGACTGACGCTCGTTGTGGTCATGCGCAGCGATCATTCGCGCCTTTATACCGAGGTGCGAGAGCAACTTGCCGCATACCCGCGTGTCTTCGGCGACGACAACGTCTGCGCTTCCAAGGATATCGAGCGCGCGCAGGGTGATATCGCGCAGATTTCCGATCGGCGTTGCCACCACATATAATGTGGCATCTTTCGCTTCTTCAACCACCTTATGCAACGTCGTCTTGTTCCGTGGGTGCTGCTAACGGCGCTACTATACTTCGCAGCCACAGGCATATCTACACGTCACGCTCAGGCGATGGGGTGGCAGACTCCCCAGAATCAACGTCCGCCGGTTACGCAGCAACCCGAAGAGCAAGCGCCCGAACAAGCCGCCCCGCAGCCAGATCAACAAGCAATTGAGCAAGGTACCGGGCAGTTATTCGAACAACCTTCGGAACAACCGAGCGAGCAGAGTTACGGACAACCCGGAGAAGCATTTACCCGGCGTGCTCCGGTAGAGGAAAGATCTGTTTTCACACAACCCCATATAGGGGTCATTCTCCCGCTTCAATCCAGTGCCTTTGGGCGTCTGGCCGAACAGGTCAGGCTCGGCATCGTGACAGCATCGGATGTCGCGTCCTACAGCGCGCTGCCGGTTACCATCTACTCCACGACCACCGACACCCGGCGCATACTCGAAGCCTACGAGCAAGCAATTGCAAGCGGCGCTCGCGCCATAATCGGCCCCTTAACCCGCGACGGTGTTTCGTCGCTTGCGCAAAATGCAGACATTTCAGTACCTACGATCGCGTTGAATGTGCCTGACGCCAGCATTTTGTTTCCGCAGAATCTGTATGTATTTGGCCTGCAAATCGAAACGGAAGCAGAGCAGGTAGCGCAGCTGGCGTTCAAACACGGCGGGCGCAAAGTACTACTGGTAACCGGTAAAACAGCACTTGGGCAGCGTATTGCCAACGCCTACACTCGCAAATGGCATGAGTTGCAAGGCGACATCGCTGACGAATTCGTCTATTCAACGGATGCCATCGCGCTCACAGAATTGCGGGAATTGATCACTACCACCGCTGCCGATGTTGTCTTTCTGGCAATGAATGCCCCCCGGGCGCGCTTTATTCGTACTTACCTGGGCACCCAGCTTCCCATCTACGCTACCTCGCTGGTATACGCGTCAAGTGCAGACAAACTGCAGCTTTACGATCTGGACGGTGTTCGCTTCATGGACATGCCGTGGTTACTCGAACAGGACCATCCAGCAGTGATGGCTTACCAGCGGATCAGGATGGAATCGGGCGCACTCGACGAGGAGCGTTTCTATGCGCTCGGAATAGACGCCTATCGCATCGCCCAGGCGTTGCTGGAAGACAACGGCGCTCCATCGAGAATTGACGGCGTCACCGGTACGATCACGCTGGATCAACAGCATTTCGAGCGCGCGCTGACGCCGGCCTTCTTTTTCTACGGCAGGGCACGCTTGTTTACCGAGGAACCTGGCTCGGATCAATGACCAGACGCGGCCTCGAAGCCGAAGAGCTGGCTTTCGAATATCTGCGCAGCCAGGGCTTGACCGCGGTCGAGCGCAACTACCGTTGCCGCCTTGGAGAGATAGACCTGATCATGCGCGATGGCGAAACGCTGGTCTTTGTCGAAGTTCGCATGCGTGCTTCAAGCAATTTTGGCGGCGCACTTGAAAGCATTGATGCACGCAAACAACGCAAACTACTTTCTGCTGCTCGCCATTACATCGGCGCACTTGGCAAAATCCCCAACTGCCGGTTCGATGCAGTGTTGCTGAATGGCGACAATCACATCGACTGGATACCCAATGCGTTCGGAGAGTGAAATCCAGCAAGTTTGACGAGCATCTTTATGCAATAATTTGCGCCGGCGGGAACTCACCTGGTACATGATGGATCTGGTCAAAAGAATCAATCGACACTTCACCGATAGCGCCGAGATCAAACTCAAGGCGATGGAGGTGCTTGCGGGGCCGCTTGCCGCGGCAGGGCGGTTGATGGCCACATGCCTTGAAAACGACGGGAAGATACTTGCCTGCGGCAATGGTGGCTCAGCCGGCGACGCGCAGCATTTCTCCGCTGAGTTGCTGAACCGCTTCGAAATCGAGCGACCACCGCTTGCCGCGGTCGCCCTGACCACGGACTCATCGACGCTTACCTCGATCGCAAACGACTATCACTTTGACGAGGTGTTTTCAAAACAGGTAACCGGGTTGGGTCGCGAAGGAGATGTGCTTCTTGCCATCTCCACAAGTGGCAATTCGCCCAATGTGTTGAAGGCGATCGAGGCCGCCCACATTCGCCGGATGAAGGTCGTGGCGCTCACTGGCAAGCAAGGGGGGAAAATGGCACCCCTGCTTCGTAAAGGCGACATCAACCTGTGTGTGCCTACTGACAGTACTGCACGAATACAGGAAGTCCATTTGATTTGTCTGCATTGCATGTGCGATGCAATCGACTGTCTCATATCGGGAGTTGCAAAATGAAACCTGCTTATTTGTTGCCATCTGCCATCGCCTTATCCGGATTGTTGCTGCTGCAGGGATGCCCGGCGGTCATTGTCGGGGCCGGCGTGGGCGCAGCGATGGTCGCCTCCGACCGCAGAAGCAGCGGTACACAGCTTGAGGATCAGGTCATCGAGCGCAAGATTGCGAATAGTATTACCGAAGCGTACGAACAAGAGGTACGCGTCAGCGCAATCAGCTACAACCGGGTTGTGCTACTGGTCGGGCAGGTGCCCAGCGAATCCGTCAAGGACGACATCGGCTCGATGGCACTGGAAACACCGAACGTACGCACGGTACAAAACGAAATCGCGATTGCAGGCGCCAGCTCGTTTGTTTCGCGAAGCAGCGACGCGCTACTGACCAGCAAAGTAAAGAGCCGTCTGTTGAGTAACGATAATGTGCAAGCCAACTACATCAAGGTGGTCACCAATAATGACACCGTATATCTGATGGGCCTTGTGACACGGTCCGAGGCAACGGCTGCTACCGACACGACGGCGACGACAAGCGGTGTCCAGCGGGTAGTGAAAGTGTTCGAGTACCTGGACTGATGCGGACGGGGCGGTTTCACCGCCCTGCTTCAATCTCGGCTTGGCGAACGAATCGCGGAATACAGTGACAGCGCTTTCTTGCGCGCGGCAGCGTGGTCCACAACGGGGGGAGGATAGTTCTCTCCGATCAGGCATCCGCTTGAACGCTGGACTTCCGGCGGCATCTTCCACGGTTCGTGGATGTATTTATCCGGCACCGCGGCAAGTTCCGGCAGTTGCATCCGGATAAACCGGCCGTCGGGATCGAACTTCCTGGACTGGGTCACCGGGTTGAAAATACGAAAGTAAGGCTGGGCATCGCAGCCCGTGGATGCACACCACTGCCATCCGCCGTTGTTTGCCGCGAGATCGTAATCGTTTAGATTCTGTGCAAAATAAGACTCACCCCACCGCCAGTCAATATGCAAATCCTTCACCAGAAAGGAAGCACTGAGCATGCGCAAACGGTTATGCATGTAACCCGTCGAATTGAGCTGGCGCATTGCCGCGTCCACCAACGGATAGCCGGTGGCCGCATCGCACCAGCTGCGGAATTTGCGCTCCTCGTTGTCAAACTTCAGAGCATCGTACTCACGCCGAAAGGCACTCTCAGCCACGTGCGGGAAATGAGACAGTATCGCAAAGTAGAACTCCCGCCAGATCAGCTCGGATAGCCATACACCAGCCCCGGCCCGTGCATTGGCGTCTGCGTCCAGTGCAATCGCTGTTCGCACCAGTTCACGAATCGATATGGTGCCGAATCTCAGGTGAACCGATAACAGCGACGGCCCGGCAGAGGCCGGGAAATCACGGCGCTCGGCATAGGCATGGATCCGGTCAAGAAAATCCTCGAACAGCGTTCTGGCACCACTGGAGCCAGCAGGAATCCCGAGCTCATCCAGATTGGTACGGGCAAAACCAATGTCTTCCAGATTCGGGACCGGTGGCGCTTGCTCGGGACTCAGCGATTTCGCACAGTCAGCAACCGGATACGGCTCAGTGTCACGCTGGCCAATGCGCGCCAGCCATGCCCGCTTGTATGGCGTGAAGACAGCATAGGGCCGGTTCTGCGCATTCAGAATCTCGGATTTCTCGAAGACCACCTGATCCTTGAATGTATGGAATATCCTGTGCTCGGCAACGAGGCGGCTGGCAACCTCGTGATCGCGCGACACAGCCATGGGTTCGTAATCATGATTGGCATAAACGGCTTCGACATCGCAGCTGCGCGCGAACGCCGGCACCACTGATCGGGCATTTCCATGCAGCACGTGCAAATCGCCGCCCAACCGGCGCAGGTTCGACTTGAGCTCCCGCACACTGTGCCAGATAAACTCCACACGGCGATCAGCCTTGCGCTCGAGCGCATCCAGGATTTCAGTATCGAATACGAATACGCAGTACACCGCCCCCGCTTCAGCCAGGGCATGACTCAGGGCTGCGTGATCCTCGGCACGCAGGTCGCGCCGGAACCAGACCAATGCCCGGCCGTATTGCTTCATACCAGACTTACAAAAGCAGGCAACGGGCCGCCATTGACAGCAACTCGATGACCGACCTCTTCCGGCGTACGTTTGCAGCGCCTACCAGAAGATTCAGCCCGGGCCAGCATCATTGCCACTCCCGCAGCGCGAAAATGACATCGTTCCGTCCGGGTTGGGGATGGGAAAGGCCCGGATCGAAACCGTCGAACTGACTGCTGGCCCGCGCTGAAAGGCACCCGGGAGGGCGAACCGGAGATCAAACCGGGCAGGTTGCGCTCATCCCGAAAACCGGACGGAAAAAAGAATCGCATTGGCACGGTAAACTTACCCGGTTCGCTGCAGCAATATTCAGCAAAGGCCCTGCGCAGCCACCAGAGTTGACGTGTCCACCTAGCCATACGTGTTGTATTTCGGTTCAGATTCACTGCGCTTTCTCCGGGATACCTAGGCCAGTTTTTTTCGCAACCAGCCAATCAACCAACCGATCACAGGCAGCTTGGCGTAAAGCTCCTCGCCGGTATCCCAGTAATCGCGGTGATAGGTCACTTTGCCAGCCCCATTAAAGCGGATGTGACTGACCCCGCGTATCACCTGCTCGGGATCGCCCCGCATCATGCGACTGCGAAACCGCATATCCCAGACCAGAAAGCCATCGTCTTGTGTACCCGACCATTGGTGCACCACAAAGCGGGGTTCTTCAATTTGCCGGTACATATGGTGAAAAATCGCCTGGATTTCATCAATGCCATTCACCTCATTAAACGGGTCCTTGAAGTAAGCATCCGGTGCATACACATCGGCAAGACATTCGACGGACTTCGCAGACAACCCTTCATAGATCGAAATCAGCGCGTCGACATGTGCAGCCTGCATGGTCATAACCCAGTGATGCGATGAACGAGCGGGAAATATAGCCGGTACGGGAGCAGGCGCAACAGTTTCATGATCCGCGTAAAGCGTTTCGGAAAATGAATCTCGAACTCGCCCCGTTCAAACCCGCGCACCATTTGTTCAGCCGCTTCTTCGACAGAAATCAGCGCTGGCATCTTGAACTCGTTGCGATCGGTCAGCGGTGTTCTTACGAAACCGGGGCTAACCAAATAAACACTGACGCCTTTCGGCCTCAGATCGAGGTAGAGCGTTTCGGTTAAGTTGGTCAGTGCCGCTTTGCTCGCACCGTAGATCAGGCTGGTCGGAAGTCCGCGATAGCCCGCGACGCTCGATACGACGGCGATCCCGCCCTGACCTCGCGCCAGGAGATCCGGAATCACCCGAGCCAGCACCCGAAACGTGCCAAATACATTCACGTGGAATAGTTTTTCCGCATCGTTCGCATCCAGCTCCCAGGCCCTGACCGGGAGATGTGTGCCCGCCAGGAGCACCAGCAGGTCAATGCCCGACCATTCTGCCGTAAGCCGGGAATATGCGGCGTCGATGTCGAACTGATTGGAAACGTCGGCCGGCAAAACCAGCGTTTGCGATGCATCGAAATTCTGCGCCAGCGCCTGGAGGGCATTCTTGTTTCGGGCAGTCAGCGCGACCCGCGCACCGCGCTTGAGCAAGGTTTCAGAAAACGCCCTGCCGATCCCGCTGCTCGCCCCGAGCACCCAGACCCGTTTTCCTCGCCAGTCACGGATGCGGTTATTAAGCGGCATGAATGATCAGTCCTTCTTGCGAAACGACAGTATGACTTCACCGACGCGGAAACCGAATTTGCGCATTTCCGAACGATTCAGCATCACCTTGTCATCGACGAGGAACATCCAGTCGTCGAAATCCATGTGCCAGACCTTGCCATCTACCTCGAGCGCCAGAACGTAACGCCAGCGCAAGGCATTGCCGAAGGCCTCGCCTCGGGCCTCGCCAACGACATCACCGGCAGTCCCGATATAGTTGTGTTCGTCGATCCTGGTAATGGTCCAGACGCGCCGCTCAGTCGAACCATCGGAGTAAACGAAGTCCTCTTCGAGTGTGCCGACATTGCCGACCCAACTTCCCTTGATGGCGACATTGAAACGCTTGATAACCTGGCCCGAACGATCCTGAAACATGCCATGCGCCTCGATCTCCCCGTCGAAATATTCCCTCAGATCGAGTACAGGTGTTTCGTCGCGATAGCTATCGACACGCGGTCCGGCACAACCCGCAATCAGCGTTGCAGCTCCCAGCAGTATCAACGCCAATAGTGAAAACCTCATCATGCTCCCCCTTCAGTTACGAGTGATGCGCCATTTTCTTGGCGGCGATCGATGGGCGCGAGCCACAATACTGCACCGCCCAGCACCTTTATCGCGCACGGCAAGAGCGCATAGGTGGCAGACAGGGCAAGCAGCGCCTGCCCGGATGAGCCGGGTTGATAGCCAAGGAAAGCAAGCATCGGCAAGGCAATCCCTGCTGCAGTGGCCAAATTGAGCTTCTCGATCATTTGCCACAGACCGAAATAGGCGCCGTTGGATCCATGTCCATCGCCACCGCGGTCTACCAGATCGGCAAGAATCGACGGAGGCAAGGCCAACTCGGCGCCATAAGCCACACCGGACAATACACACACGATGGCAAACAGGAGAATGTCGCCCGGCCCCAGGGCAAACGCCCAGACAAATGCTGCCACCGCGATCAACATGCCAATCAGCCAGGCGTTCTTCTTTCCGGTTCTGCGCGAGACCGCGACCCAAACCGGCATCGTGAGAGCACCCGCAAGGAAATAGACGGCTAGAAATAACCCGGACATACGTGAGGCCTGCAGCACGTCATCGACAAAAAACAGAATCAAGGTAGCCGGTATTGCGCTGGCCACGCCACTGGGTATGGTGACAGCCATCAGCCACCGGAATTCCCGGTGCCGGAAGGGCGCAAACATCGTTTGCCATGGTCTCTTCTTTGGAGGCTTGAGCAGCACCGGGCGCGGCGTGAACTTAAACGTCAACAGTGAACACACCAACAACACCGGTACAAATAACAGGCTGAACTGCACGACCCCCGCAGCAGCGCCTGCCGATTCCTGCCCTGCAGCGACAGCGGACGGTCGTTGCGCCAATACCTCGGGTAGCGTCGCCGCCAGCATGACACCGATTATGCCCATTGCAGCACGTGCCGCAGTGACGCGGGTCCGGCCATGGTAATCGGTCGTCAGTTCCGCCCCGATGGCAAGATAGCTGATCGACGCCGCGCTGAACCCGAAATACACCACGATCAGCGACAATGCCAGCCACCATGAAACGGCTACAGGACCGGTCACCGGCGGTTGAAACAACGCAACGAATCCGATTGCAAGTAGTGGAACCCCGACCAGGATCAACCCAAACCTGCCGTACCTGCCAGCGGCCCGATCACTGAGGTAACCGAGCACTGGATCCTGTATCGCATCCAGCAACCTTGCTGCAAACAGGATCAATCCGATCCACGCAAGGGGCGCCCCGAGGGTCGTTGCGTAGTAGTTTGGCACGTGCACATAAATTGGCAATGCCGCCATTGCCAGCGGCATCGCGAGCAATGAGTACCCGAAAAGCGCACGACGCGGCAACACTATCGTTCGATCCTGACAACGATTTCCATCACAAAAACGGCAACAACCTGAACGGCCTGGTCCCTTTCACAGGCCTCGACTTTGATCATGTCTGTGCTTGCAATGCGGGCTCAATTCCGGCCGATGAGTGATTCGCGCAAACGAGGCTCGCGCGTTCTCGGGTCGAGCCAGATGGAGAAAAAAGCGTCCGCGAAGCCAGCGTCGGCGACAAGCCCTACTGAGCGACCGTTGTGGAAAAACTCTGCCCCGACGCCCGGAAGGTTCACCCCGGTCAAACGATCCCCTTTGGCAATCTCGGGAAACACCCTGGCCATTTCACGCGACCACTGTTCGCGCTGGGGGCCATCACCGAACCCGAGCCGGCGCATTTCCTTCAAACTTGTGCTGACCAGACGGTGGGACGGAATGTTACGAGCGTACCGGATATCGAGTGCGAATTCATTCTGGAGGCTCACGGCACTTTCACTCGTCCACAACGTAGCGTCGTAAATATGCAAGCCGAACCAGCGCAGTCGCCCTTCGCCAAGGGGACGCAATTCGGGAGAATTTGCGATAACCCCGTCAGGAAGGGGCGGTATCGCCTGCGCAGCTAAAGGCATGAACAAAACCAGCAACAGGAAAAATCTAGTCATGGGTCAACTCCAGTTGAGCAACGTCGATACTGCCTGCGCGGAATCCCGCTTCACAGTAGGCGAGATAAAAATTCCACAGCCGCTCGAAGCGGGCGTCAAACCCAAGTTTGCGCAACGACGGAGCTGCTTCGTTGTAGCGTTCGCGCCATAGCCGCAAAGTTTGAGCGTAATCCAGCCCGAAGAAATACTGATCACCCAAAGTCAAACCTGCCGCTTCGGCTTGTTTCGCAAACGCGGACACGGATGGCAACATGCCGCCGGGGAACACATACTGTTGAATAAAATCCGTACCCTGGCGATAGCTCTCGAACAAGTCATCGGCGATGACTATGGTCTGGATCAAGGCGCGCCCTCCGGGACGGAGCCTGTCGCGCACAACAGCGAAGTAACCCGGCCAGTAAGCCTCGCCCACCGCTTCGAGCATTTCGATCGAAACGACAAAATCATACTGACCTTCAACATCCCGGTAATCACACAGTTCGATTTCCACCCGCTGCTCAAGGCCAGTCTGCCTCATCCGCTCCCGGCAATAGCGCAGCTGCTCACTCGATAGCGTAATTCCGTGGAGAAACGCTCCACGTTCACGTGCGGCAACCTCCGCAAAGCCGCCCCAGCCACAGCCGATTTCAAGGATGCGATCTCCTGGTTGAACGCCGAGCAGATCAAGAATTCTGTGGTATTTCGCGACCTGCGCCTGTTCGAGATGGCATCCAGCTTGCGGTCCGAACACCGCAGACGAATACGACATCGTCCCGTCCAGCCAGGCCCGGTAAAATTCGTTGCCGAGGTCATAGTGCGCGTGAATGTTACGTCGCGCATTACCGCGGGTATTGCTACGCAACAGGTGGCGCAAGCGATAGAGAAACGTGCTCCACCACTTACCGTGCAAAGCCCGATCCAGCGCAGCACGGTTTTGTGCTGCCACCTCAAGCAAGGCAGCCAGATCGGTTGTTTCCCACCGGGACGCAAGGAATGATTCCGCGAAGCCTATGTCGCCCGCCTTCAGAATGTCGGCACAAACTGTCCAGTCGTTGATGCGCAGCGACGCTTCCGGGCCGGGCAAATCGCCATTGAAACTATAGCGCTCTCCGTCGGGCGTAGTCAGCTCGAGGTGCCCGCAACGCAGCCGGGACAGCAGTGAAAACAGCATCCGCCCTGCTCGTGGCAGAGCAGGCGACCCGTGATCAAGGGAGAGCTCGCCGAATTTCATCTCGTTGTCTCCTGTTGCGGTGGCAGTGGTTTGGGCACATAGGGCACGCCACCAATCCAGAGCTTGAGCGCTTGCCAATGGATGCGGGCCATCACGCCCAGCGTCATCCACGGGTAAAGAAAAAAGGCTCTAAGCAACGCGCCGATTGTAAATTCAGATGCACGCCCCGAGATTGCAGTCAGCAGAAGCCGACCCTCGGGATCGTCGTAGTCAATATTCACATTGCAGGTCGATACTCCCGATTGGAAGCGGAAAGCGTACTTGCCGGATACCTCACAGAATGGCGACACATGAAATACCTTGCGTGACTCCAGAACATCTTCCGACCTGATCACTGCGCCGTCGGGGCGTGCCAACAGATAATTGTGGTGCTCACCGAAGGTGTTGCTTACCTGGCAGACAATTGCCCGCAGGCCGCCTTCACGATCATGACATAACCAGAAGCTGACGGGATTGAAGACGTAGCCCAACACTCTCGGGAACGTCTGCAGCACCACCTCGCCATCTGCGCATTGAACACCCTCGCCCTCCAGTAGCCGACGTATCCAGAGTTCCGGAGGCGAGCCGTCCCGGGCACCGTGATCGGAATAATGAAACGAGAACAAATTCCAGCGATTGACGGAGAAGAGCGGATTACGAATTCGATCAAGCCGCAATAACGGCAAGCGCATAAAAAAAACACGATATCGGAACGCGTTTCGATGAGGACGCAAACGCGCATGCATGACGCTGCCGAAATAGATTTCCGGTTTCATGCTGCGCCTCTGATATCGGAAGCTGATGCCTGTGTTTCCTGCCACGGTGCGGTCACTCCCATGGCATTGGCCACCTTCAACGCAGAACTCAAACCGTCCTCGTGAAAACCATATCCCGTCCAGGCACCACAAAACCAGGTCTTGTTGACACCCTGAACGGTAGGCAATTGGCGCTGCGCGGAAATGGCAGCTCCGTCGAAAACGGGATGCGCGTATTCAAAGCGGCGTATCACCGCTTCGGCCCGCGGCTCGTGTGTCGGGTTGAGTGTCACCAGAAGCGGTTGCGAAAACGGTAATGGTTGTAACCGGTTGAGCAGATAGCTGACGCTGACCGGGCGCCCCTCCGGCCCGCTGCTGCCGGCAATGTAGTTCCAGGCCGCCCAGGCTTCGCGCGATCGCGGCAACAACGAAGTATCAGTATGCAAGACTGCATGATTAGCCTGATATCCCACAGACCCAAGGATCGAACGCTCGGCTGCTGTCGGGTCTCCCAGAATCTTCAGAGCCTGGTCGCTGTGACAAGCGAATACGACCTGCGAAAAATCCTCGGCTCCGCCTCGCGCCGTCAAAATCCGCACACCATGTTCAGAGCGCGTCACCGACGCCACCGGGGTTGCGGGGCGCACATCGCCTACGCCGGCAGCCAGTCTCCAGACATAATCTCGCGCGCCGCCACGCACGGTTTTCCAGACGGGGCGATTGGAAATGCTCAGCAAGCCGTGGTTATGGCAGAACCGGAAAAACGTCTCTGCCGGATAGTCAAGCATCTGCCGGGTAGGGCAAGACCAGATCGCTCCACTCATCGGCAACAGGTACCAGTCCTGAAATGCCCGACCATAGCCGCGCCTCTTCAGAAACTCACCCAGCGTTCCCTCGCAACCATGACCGTTTAACAGCGCCTGGGTACTCTCTCGATTGAATCTCAGGATCTCCTTGAGCATGCGCCAGAATTCAAGGTTGACGAGGTTTCGCTTTTGCGCAAAAACCGTTGCCAGACTGTTGCCGGCCCATTCCAGTTTCTCCTCGTCAACACGCACACTGAAAGACATTTCGCTGTCGCAATGGGACACACCAAGGTGATCGAACAGCGCCACCAGATTCGGATACGTCCGGTCGTTGAAAACCAGAAACCCGGTATCGACGGGTGCAGTCACACCATCTACAGTGGCATCAACAGTGTTCGTATGTCCGCCAAGGTAGCTATTCGCCTCGAAAAGGGTGACGCGGTGATGCCTGGATAGCAACCATGCGGCCGACAATCCCGCAATTCCTGCCCCGATAACCGCAATTGCCTTGTTGCCCATGAAGTCAAGTACCGATCGCGGCTTCAGTTTTCAATGAAGCACGTTTCGTCAATAACGGAAGGGAGCGCAAGCTGGCGCCAGGGAAAATTTCCCGTGCGAGCCTGGCTGAAGATTCAGGAGCAGGCATGACCATTGGCGCGACGAGGCATTTGTCCAGAAAGTCCCGAACGTTCGCCCGATCGCTGCGCCACATCGGGTGCGTGCTGGTCAAAGTCCGGCGTTCCCTCGGTAGAACCAAGCGGATGCAGTTCAATCCAGGGGTTCATGCTTGGGCCACTATTTTCGCTGAGCGCCTGGGAATGCAAATCGACGTAGTACAGGAAGTCGGCATCTGCTGTCGCAGAAACCACACCCGGGCTGGAGACGGACGGCAAGGACGCAGCAACCAGCCTCGCGGTGGGGGTTGCATGCCCAGCTGTAATCGCCGGTCCGGCGGCAACCAATTGATGGGTTCGAGCGGAAGGCGCAGCCACCTGGCCGCAGTTCAGATCCGCTTGCGAGGTAACAAATAAGAACATCATCACTAAAGTATTCATCTGTTTGTCCTAGTCAAATTAGACATTCGTTGCTAAGATAGCGTCGGATTAGGCATTCGTCAAATATTTGTCTAGGACAATATAAAGCATGGCAGCAGATACTGAAGACCGCTCGGAAAAACTCCTGCTCAATATCAGCGCGGTAGAACGCGACACGGGTTTATCCAAGGATACCTTGCGCATATGGGAGCGCCGCTACGGCTTTCCAAGGCCACTGCGCGACCAGAACGGTGATCGCGCCTACACGCCGGAACAAGTAGTGAAACTTCAATTAATCAAGCGGTTGCTTGATCATGGACATCGTCCCGGCAAGATCATCAAGCTTGATGATGAGCATTTGTCCAAGCTCGCTGTGACGGCGACAACCGACGCCAAGCCGCGCCAGGATATTGAGTTCTTCCTGCGCCTGCTCAAGTCCCACCAGGTAAGAGAGTTACGACGGCAATTGTCCCAGGCAATGGTGAGACATGGCCTTCAGCGATTTATCGTCGATACGGTCGCGCCACTCACGCAAACCGTAGGTGAAGCCTGGATGCGTGGCGAAATCGCGATTTTCGAAGAGCATCTGTACACAGAATTGATGCAGGGCCTGATTCGTAATTCAATCACCGCCCTGCAATCCCAGGGGAATGCGCCCCGCGTTCTGCTCACTTCGCTGCCAAACGAGCCGCACAATCTCGGCTTGTTGATGGTGGAGGCAATGCTTGCCGTGGAGAACGCCCATTGCATTCCGCTTGGAACAGAAACACCTGTGACCGAGATCGTACAGGCGGCCCAGGCACACAAGGCAGACATCGTCGCGCTTTCTTTTAGCGCAGCCTACCCCGAGTCCAAAGCACTGGATGCGCTCAAGGAGTTGCGCGCAATGCTCCCGGATTCACTGATTCTTTGCGCCGGTGGCGCGGGCGTCGCCCGAATCCGCCGTCGCCTCGACAATATCCAGCTCATTGCCAATCTTGAGAAGATGTGCGAAGTTGCTAAAATCTGGCGCGCTGAGCATGCCAGCTATTAGCAGGGCATCGGGCAGCGTATAGCCACAGGGTGCGCCGGGAGGGAATCCTGACGCGTTTTTGATGTCACAATCGGTTGACGCTCTTTAGTTACCATTCAACCGGTAATCGCCACTCTCTATGAAAACAAACATGCTGTATCCGGAATTGTTCAGACAACTCGAAGCGCTGCGATGGGATCTCGATCGCGACATTCCCTGGTCTGAGTTCCAGAGCGACAAACTGTCCGAGGAACAGGCGCTGACGATCAAGATGAATGCCATTACCGAGTGGGCAGCGCTGCCTGCCACCGAGATGTTCCTGCGAGACAATCGCCACGACAGCGACTTTTGCGCGTTCATGTCAGTGTGGTTCTACGAGGAGCAGAAGCATTCGCTCGTACTGATGGAATATCTGCGCCGGTTCCGCCCGGAACTAGTTCCGACAGAGGAGGAGTTGCACGCAGTTCGATTCGAGTTCGACTCGGCACCTCCGCTCGAGACGCTGATGCTGCATTTCTGCGGTGAGATACGCCTTAATCATTGGTATCGATGCGCCGCGCAGTGGCATACCGAGCCAGTGATACGGCATATCTATGAAGTCATATCGAAGGACGAAGCACGACACGGTGGGGCGTATTTGCGCTACATGAAAAAAGCGATCGACCAGGCTGGCGATACCGCAAGAGCAGCATTCGCGAAAGTTGGTGTGCTGATGGCTTCGAGCAACCGCAACCGCAAGCCTTTGCACCCGACAAATCTGCACGTCAACAAGGCCTTGTTTCCCAATGACACAGTCCAGAGTCGGCTACCGGATCCAGGGTGGCTGGAAGTCTGGCTTGATCAGCAAATTCGCTTCGACAAGACATGGGAAACCCGTGTTGTCGGGATGATTTTGCACAACTTGTCCAGCCTCTTCGGACGCACGCTTTCGTCCGTGCAGGAACTCAATCGCTTCCGCAAACAGCTCGTGCCCGAAGTGGCCTGAACCGAAAACCCGATGCAACGCGTAATTGGCATCGGCAACATGGTGAATTACCGGTAGCCAGACGGCATGCAAGCAAAATTTGAGAACAAGATCTGCAGCCCGGACGCGCTGGAGGCAGACTCTGCGCAGCTGGCGCGCCCGATGGTGTTTACCAATGGTGTATTTGACATTCTGCACCGTGGCCACGCGACCTATCTGGCCCAGTCGAAACAGTTGGGCGCCAGCCTCGTTGTTGCACTCAATTCGGACAACTCGGTTCGCAGACTCGGCAAGGGACCAGATCGACCCATCAACGCGCTTGACGACCGAATGGCTCTGGTTGCTGCGCTCGAAATGGTCGATCTCGTAACCTGGTTCGAGGGTGACACACCGATTAAAGCAATCCTTGCCTGCAAACCTGACGTGCTGGTCAAAGGCGGTGACTGGGCAGTAGAAAAGATCGTCGGTGCCGAGGAAGTATTGCGTTGGGGTGGTAGCGTTCACTCTATCCCGTTCGAGTTCGAGCGATCGACTACCGAAACGTTGTCGCGTATCCGCAGCGGTTAAGATCAGACAATGCCAACACGGCGCTGCAACTTGCAAAAACCAAGTCCCGGACCAATGCGTCCTACCAAACCTTTCGCGTATGTACTCTGCCTGCTGGTCGTGGCTGCGCTCGGTCTGGCATATTCCGCCCCACAGGCCGACGCTGCCACGCGCCCGGAGCACGCCATTGCAATGCACGGCACGCCGAAGTACGCGGCGGATTTTGCGCACTTCGATTATGTCAACCCGGATGCACCCAAGGGCGGCATGCTGCGAATCGCATTGCAGGGCACGTTTGACAGCTTTAATCCGTTCATTCCCAAGGGTAACGCCGGCGCCGGCGGCTCGTTTGAAACGCTACTGACCAGCAGCGCGGACGAACCGTTCACCCAATATGGGTTGATTGCTGAAAACATCGAAGTACCGGAGGACAGATCATGGGCAATATTTACGCTTCGGCGTGAGGCCCGCTGGCACGACGGTAAGCCTATCTCCGTGGATGACGTAATCTGGTCGCTGGAAACCCTGAAATCCAAAGGGCAACCGTTTTTTCGATTTTATTACGGCAGCGTAGACAAAGCGGAACGGGTCGGCCCCAGGCGGGTCAAGTTCAGCTTTTCCGACAAAGGCAACCGTGAATTGCCACTCATCGTCGGCCAGCTTCCGATCCTGCCCAAACATTACTGGGAGTCGCGGGACTTCGAGAGCACTACGCTGGAGCCGCCTCTTGGCAGCGGACCGTATCGCATTACAGGTTTTGAGCCCGGCCGCTATGTAATTACTGAACGGGTAACCGACTACTGGGGGAAAAACCTGCCAGTCAGCATCGGGCAGAATAATTTCGACCGCGTCCGGTATGACTATTACCGCGACGACACCGTCATTCGCCAGGCATTGAAAAGCGGTGAGATCGACTTTCGGCTTGAGAATCAGGCGAAGGCCTGGGCCCTGGACTACGATGTTCCGGCCGTAAGAAACGGCTGGCTGAAGAAAGAGGAAATACGCCACTACAGCCCGACCGGCATGCAGGCGTTCGTATACAACACACGGCGAAGCGTTTTCAGCGACCGAAGAGTGCGCGCCGCCCTCGCCTACGCTTTCGACTTCGAGTGGACCAACAAAAATCTGTTCTTCGGTCAATACGCGCGCACCGAAAGCTATTTTTCCAACTCCGACCTGGCGGCAACCGGATTGCCAGCAGGGCGTGAACTGGCCATTCTCGATCGGTATCGGGAGCGCATCCCGGACGCCGTGTTCACTCGGCCCTATCAGCCCCCTTCCACGAATGGCAGTGGCTGGCCTCGGCAGAATCTGGCAAGTGCTTTTGCGCTGCTTGAAGAAGCCGGCTGGGTAGTACGCGACATGCAACTGGTGAACGAGGAATCTGGACAGCCGTTTGCGTTCGAGATCCTTCTCGTCAGCCCCGCGTTTGAGCGCATAGTGCTGCCATTCGTACGAAATCTGAAACGCCTCGGCATCGAGGCCCGCGTCAGGCTGGTGGACCAGTCGCAATACATCAATCGCATCCGCAGCTTTGATTTCGACATGATCGTGTCAGGCTGGGGCGCCTCCGAATCACCCGGCAACGAACAGCGCGGATTCTGGACCAGCACTGCGGCGGATTCACCCGCAGCAAGTAATTACGCCGGCGTACGCGACCCGGTGGTTGACGAACTTGTCGAACTGCTGATCAATGCGCCGGACCGGGAGGAGTTGGTTGCGCGCTCCAGGGCACTGGACAGAATGTTATTGTTTGGCCATTACGTGATTCCGCAGTGGCACCTGCGAATGCAGCGCGTGCTGTACTGGGACAAATTTTCCCGCCCGGTGATCACGCCCCGCAGTGGCACCTCGATCGATTATTGGTGGTTCGATGATGCCCGGGCCGCTCGCCTGGAAAGCGCCAGACAGTCACAGCCGAAGAACGAACAGGAACAAACCGGCAATCACTTCAGCGTGGTAACAGTGCTGGGAACGCTGATCATCGCCGGTGTTGGAGGATTCATGTTGCTTCGGCGCAGACGTACTGGAAAGACACCGCGATGAGCGCATATATCATTAGACGGCTGTTGCTCATAATCCCGACACTGGTCGGCATCATGCTGATCAATTTCATTATTGTTCAGGCTGCCCCCGGCGGCCCGGTGGAACAGGCGATTGCACAGCTCAGCGGTCAGGGCTCTCCGATCACTGAGCGCATTACCCGCTCCGGAACCGGTGAAACACTCACACCGCCAACGCAAGCCGAGGGA
>DATKYN010000225.1:0-6411 GCA_035528435.1 Burkholderiales bacterium | reverse complement strand
GTTTGGTCCGCCGGCAATCCCGGGTCTTGGCACCGGATCCGGTTTCAGCCTGATGCTGCAGGATCGGGGGGGCAACACCCCGTCCTATCTGGGAGAAGAGGCTGCGAAGTTCATACAGACGGCGAGCCAGCGGCCGGAAATCGGGGGAATGATTACGACCTACCGGGCCAATGTTCCCCAGATTTTTGCGGATGTAGACCAGGAAAAGGTGTTGAAGCTGGGTGTATCGCCCGCCGACGTGAACACAACCCTGGGATCATTTCTCGGAGGCGCTTACGTAAACGACTTCAATCGGTTCGGCCGATTGTTCAAGGTCTATGTGCAAGCTGAGCCGGAGTATCGTGAAAAAGCGAAGGACGTGCAGTACTTTTACGTGCGCGGCAAGGAAGGCCAGATGGTCCCGCTGAATTCCCTGGTCAGCGTATCGGCGACGCAGGGCCCCGAGTACACGAACCGCTTCAATCTGTTCAGGGCGGCGGAGATCACAGGATCGCCGGCACCGGGATACAGCTCCGCCCAGGCTCTCGACGCACTCGAGGAAGTCGCGAAACAGTCGCTGCCGGGTGATATGTCTTACGCGTGGAACGCGATGAGTTATCAGGAGCGTGCCGCTGCCGGAAGCGGCGGCTTGGTGTTCGGGCTGGCGCTGTTGTTCGTGTTTCTGATTCTTGCCGCCCAGTACGAGAGTTGGTCCACGCCATTCAGCGTTCTGCTCGGCACTCCGATTGCAGTTTTCGGGGCGATGCTGGGTCTGTGGGTCTCCGGTCTGTTTTTGCCCGGGTACCAGAACAACGTATTCGCGCAGATCGGATTGGTTATGCTGATTGGCATGGCGGCCAAGAACGCGATACTCATTGTTGAGTTCGCGAAAATGAAAAGCGAAGAGGGTATGAGCGCGCTGGATGCCGCGATTTCGGCGGCGCGTGATCGGTTCCGGCCGATTTTGATGACGGCGTTCTCGTTTATTCTCGGTGTCATTCCACTGCTGATCGCGAGCGGAGCGGGGGCGGAAGCGCGCAAGGTGATGGGCATGACCGTATTCGCGGGAATGGCTACCGCGACGGTGATCGGCGTGCTACTGGTTCCGGCGCTGTTCGTCTTTATCGAGAAACTGAGTGGCCGTGGCAAGCTGAACACGGATGCGGAAAAGGCCTCGTAGATGAGATCAGGTTTCGTCACGGTCGTAGTTGCTGCAGTGCTCTCGGGGTGCGTCGTTGGCCCGGATTACGAACGACCAGAGATTGAAACGCCGGAAGAGTTTCGCCAGCGTATTTCGACTGGCGCCGCGATTGCCAATACGCCCTGGTGGAAATTGTTCGAGGACCCGCAACTCGAGCGCCTGATCATCATTGCAATCGAACAGAACAAGGACCTTGCGATTGCCAGCGCGCGAATCGAAGAAACCCGGGCGCGGCTGGGCTTCGTGCGTGCGGATCAGTATCCAACGGTCGACGGTGATGTGGGGGTTGGCCGCGGCAACACAGCGGAGCAGTTTTTGCCTGGCGCCGGCGTTCAGAACTCCTATATCGTGAGCGCGCAGTTCGCATTCGAAGTGGACTTGTACGGCCGTCTTCGTCGCTCGACAGAGGCCGCACAGGCGGAGCTCCTGGCAAGTGAGGATACACGCAATACGATTCTTATCTCGCTCATTGCCGACGTTGCCAGCGCCTATTTCCTGTTGCGTGATCTTGATGAGAGGCGCGATATTGCCGAACGCACGCTGGAAGCGCGGCAAGAATCGACGCGAATTATTCGTGAGCGTTTCGACAAGGGCACAACGCCAAAACTCGATGTCAATCAGGCCGAGATAGAGGAGGCAGACGCTGCGGTACAACTGGCTTCTCTGGAGCGCGAAGTCATTCAGACCGAGAATCTGCTGAATGTACTGCTTGGACGCAATCCCGGGAAAATCACACGAGGGGAGGCAAACGAGCAACAGATCATGCCGCCCGGCGTGCCGGCGGGTTTGCCTTCCGAGTTGCTTGAACGGCGCCCGGATGTCCGTGCCGCCGAACAGTCGCTGGCGGCACAAACCGCACGCATTGGCGTTGCGGAAGCGCTGCGTTTCCCTTCACTGAGTTTAACTGCAACCGCTGGTGTCGCCAGTTCCGAACTCAGGGACCTGACTGACAGCAATGCGACGATCTGGAATATCGGGGCGAATTTCTTCGCGCCGATTTTTAATGCGGGGAAGAACAAGCAGCGAGTGGAAATTGAAGTCGCACTTACCGAGCAATTTTTGAATCAGTACGAGCTTACGGTCTTGCGGGCGTTCCAGGAAGTCGAGGATGCGCTGGCAGCCGTGCGGACGCTGAAGGCGGAGCGTGCAGCACGTGACATGCAAATCGGAGCTGCCCGCAGTGCGGCCTTTCTTTCGCGTGCCCGTTACGACGGTGGCGTTACAAGTTACCTTGAAGTCCTGGAATCAGAACGCTCATTGTTCCGGACCGAGCTATCGGTTTCTTCAGTACGCCGTGCACAATTGGTGGCGGTCGTTGACTTGTACAAGGCGCTGGGCGGCGGTTGGACGCCGCCAAACGTCGAGGCCGAGGCTGAGTAAAAGTCCGGATTAAACGCGCTGGCCATTGTCTTTTTCAGTTGCGCGATTGACGGAGTTCACTGGTAGCCACCGGTTAGCCGTATCGTTGCCTAATCTTGCAACTTTCGGGGCACAATAGCGGCTATTGTCGGGTAAGCCAAGTGATACTGGCTTGCATCGCCGATCCAGTTGTTGTGATTTACTACAGGACTTGAAAAATGCCAGAAACATCAGCGTTCGTCATGAAGGCGACACATGCTGGACAATTATTCAGGCGTTCAATTCTCGGAGCCGCGCTCTTTGCCGCGGCCCTTGTCGGGCTGGCACAGGGAGAGGAAAGCGCGCTCGACAATGAATTCACGGTCGCACGTGCTGACAAGGAAGCCTACAAGCAGCCCGTATCAGTGCTCTCCTATCAGGAAACAAAAGTATTCAAGGCCGGCCGCAGCCACTTCAAGCGCCGCTGGATAGCGCCGATCACGTTCAATGGTGAATGGGGTCTTGGCCCGACCTTCATCCAGACCCGTTGCAGCGAATGCCACATCAACAATGGGCGCGGATCGCCACCAGCGACTGCGAACGAGCAGCTCTCGACCATGCTGGTGCGTTTGAGTTTGCCCGGCACGAACGAACATGGCAGTCCGCGGCCGGATCCGAACTACGGTGACCAGTTTCAGAACAATGCGTTGCAAGCCCAGGAAGTCGATTTGCGTTACGCGCGCATGTTTGTGCCGGCTGAGGCAAAATTGTTTCTGGACTGGGAAGAGCATACTGTCTCGTTCGTTGATGGAGAGCAGGTGTCGTTACGCAAGCCGCTGTTGCGAATCGAAGACCTCGCTTTCGGTGAGCTGGGCGAAGGCGCGATGTTCTCGCTGCGCAATACACCGCCGATCATCGGTCTCGGCCTGCTCGAAGCCGTCGCCGAAGACACGGTGCTCGAGATCGCGAAGTCGCAAAAGCAACGCGGCGTAAATGGCCGACCCAACTATGTATGGGACGCAATCGACAAGAAACCAGCACTTGGTCGATTTGGTTGGAAAGCGAACGCGCCGAGTTTGATGCAGCAAACGGCGGGCGCTTTCCTTGGGGATCTGGGCGTGACCTCATGGGTGTTTCGCGAAAACAATTGTCCACCGGTTCAGATCGCTTGCCTGAACCAGGATCCGGCCAACGACCCGGAAATCATCGACGCGGACATGGACGATTTCGAGCTGTGGTTGCGCACGCTTGCGGTGCCCGCCCGGCGTGATATGGACACTCCGTTAGTGCAAGAGGGGAAAAAGTTGTTCGGGCAAGCGGGTTGCGATGTCTGTCATGTGCCGCAATTGACCACCGCGACGGAGTTTCCAGCATATCCCAAGCTAGCCAATCGCACGTTCAATGCATACACCGACTTGCTCCTGCATGACATGGGTGAAGGCTTGGCCGATGGCCGGCCTGACTATCTTGCCGGCGGCCGCGATTGGCGCACCACGCCGTTGTGGGGGCTGGGGTTGTCGGAAACGGTAAATGGCAGCACGGCGTTACTGCACGATGGCCGCGCGCGCAATGTTTCGGAAGCAATTCTCTGGCATGGTGGTGAGGCTGAGGTATCGCGCGAAGTGTTTCGCGGCATGCCTAAAGCAGACCGGGACGCTTTGGTGAAATTCGTCGAGTCGATCTAGTCGGTCCGAAAAAACAGTGAACCACCAAGAACACCTAGAAAACAGAAAAGGTCTGTTCGAATTGTTTTTATGCACTGTCGGTTGATTTCGGCGTTTTCAGCTGGAACGCAGATCAGACTTTCGGGGGCACTAGAGACCAGGGCGCATCGATAGATGTCAAAACGAGCAAGGAATGCGCTTGTGTTCGAGAAAACACAGACCCCACTTTAATCAGAAAAGGAGCGTTTGCTTCGTGTTTCTTGGTGCCCTTGGTGACTTGGTGGTGTGGTTTTCCGGTTTAGTTGTTGCTCTACTGAATACTTTCAGGATGGTTCAGAAAAACTAAATAAAAAAAGCCGGCGCACCGCGCCGGCTTTTGAATTGCGCTGAAAAAAACTTACGCGGTCTTCTGATCTTTCTTCGCTACGTAACCGTAGGCTGCGTTGCTGCGCTCGCCGCCCATGGCGAGGTACTCGGACTTGATCTGGGCAATCTGGTCATGCGTGAACGGTTTCTCGTTCGTGATCTTGATGTCCAGGTTGTACAGATGCGCCGAATTGAGACCGAAGATCTTCTGCTTGACTTCGCTGTTCGGTCCGCCAAGGGGAATCTTCCATCCCTTCGCCTTCATGATGTCTTCCGGAATCTCCAGACGACGCATGGCTTCGATCTGCCACTGCGGGCTGCCGTACCAGACTGAATCGGTCCCCCATACGACACGCTCCGGCCCCATCATGTTGACCATCTGGCCGATGAAGGCGGCGCAGAAGCGCGGGTTGGTAACGGCGGTACTGGCAAACGTGGTGCCGATTTCACCGTACACGTTGTTCACGCCGTACTTGTCCGGGATGCGCGCCAGGTCAGTCGACCACTCGATGTATCCACTCTTCATGAACTCGTCCATTTCCTTCTTCGGATCGTCGGCCAGCCACGGTCGTAGAGCGGAGTGGTAAATGACAAAGTTCATGCCGGGCCAGTCCTTGGCGGCCTGCCCGACGTCGTGCACGGTCGCGTTCTGCCACGTGCCGGCGAACGCCTTTTCGTAGTCACGTGGCATCAAGCCCTTGTGGATACAAATGGTGTTGATTCCGGACTTGATTGCTTTCTCGTAGAACGGGTACATGAGTTTTTCGTCGTCCAGGCGCCATGCATACTTGGACGGTCCGAAGGGATCACCGATGGTGTAGGATTTCCACGAAACCGGGTGCAGCTCTTCGATACCCCGGTCCACTTCGTCCATCCAGTTGGGATACTTCGGCGTAATGACGGTGTGACCCAGCATGCGCGTGCTGCCCGCCATCTTGTTAACGGTACGACAGGCGTTTTGAATGGCGTCGTTGGAAAGCAGCCACCAGGACGGGTCATCAAATGGCGCACCGGAGAGCAATGAGATCTTGGTGTCGGAATCGAGGAAGATCTCCTTGAGGTAGTTTTCCATCTTGTAACGGGCCAGCGTCATCGGCGCTTCGTTGATGCGGGGATTGACGTTTGCGCCGACTGCCCACTTGGTCAGACCGAGCAGACCTTCCTGCTGGAAGTCATCGCGAATAAAGTGGGTCTGGTCGTCAAAAATAAACTGGTTGGACAACTGTTTGGCGCGGTAGTCGGACATTTCCATGTCGCCCGCTTCCGCTTCCGAGACATCGAACACGGGACCGAAGACCTTGTTCATTGCCAGGAATGCAGTTGCCATGCCGGCGCTGGTCGCCAGGAAACTGCGGCGATCCATGCCATGGCGCTTGGCCTGATAGTCGCCCATTTCCTTGATCAGGCCCTCTACTTTCGCCTGGTCTGCGGTTTGCGGCAACGGGTTATATTCACCATTCGAGACGATCTGTGTCGGCACTGGCGAACGGAAAGCGACTTCATCAGCAGGATCGCACTGCTTGTACTCTTCTTCGCTCATGTGAACGCCAATATTTCTCTGGATTGTCATTTACTCCCCCTAACGTTAGGACTTGCGTTTACGTACGTCGCAACACTACTTCACGACTCTTCCGGACTTTCAGATAATTGATTTACAGTCGGCCAATTAATCGTCGAACTTATACTCTGCGTCCGGTTGCACGACACCTTCGCATGCCGCCTTGACATTGTTCTTGGCGTTGTTGCAGGCGGTCCCGATCGCGACCATGCTGTCACTGCCAGCGTTACTTTCGTCGCAGAAGTACTCCATTTGTTTTTTCGCGTCATTGCAGTTTCCTGCGCGCTCGCTCTTTGCTTTGTCAC